>JAUSJS010000102.1 GCA_030647575.1 Candidatus Limnocylindrales bacterium
GGATTTCGGCGGGCGTGGAGCCGTCGGCCGGGAAGGTGGCCACGCCGACCGAGGCACTCACGGCACCGTCCGTCGCAAGGACTGCCTGCCGAGCTCGTTCGGCCGCCAGCAGCGCGCCGGTTCCGTCGGTATGCGGCAGGAGGAAGGCGAACTCGTCACCGCCATACCGGAACACCAGGTCCGTGTCGCGCCCGGCGCGGACGAGCCCTGCCGCGATGCTGCGCAGGACCTCGTCCCCGGCCTGGTGGCCTCGGCTGTTGTTGACATCGCGGAAATCGTCGAGGTCGAGCATGATCAGGCTGAACGAAGCGCCTTCGCGGACAAACCGTTCCAGCCACTCCTCGAAGGTCGCGTGATTGAGCAGCCCGGTCAGCCCATCCGTGCGGGCGCGTACCTGGACCGCCTGGAAGACCTCGGCGTTCTGGAGCGCAATGGAGACCTGGGCGGCGAAAAGCTGGACCAACTCGAACTCGTCGAACGAGAACGTATTGCCGATGCCGAGGCGCTCGATCGTCAGCACGCCGACCGCTCCGCCGCGGCTGCGCAGCGGGACCACGATCAGGCTGCCGTCGTTCGGCACGTCGTCACGGCGGTTGACCCGCGGGTCGTCGCGTTCGTCGCGGATGTAGACCGGCTCGTCGTGCTGCACGACCCAGGTCGCCACCCCGGTCTCACCAGGCGCCCAGGGTTCCATGAAGAACGCTTCGTGCGACCCTCGAGCGGTCCGCGGCGTGAGCCGACCGGTGACCGGGTCGACGACCTCGATCGCGATGTTGTCGCAGGCGATCAGGCCGCCCAGCCGCTCGGTGATGCTCTCGAGCACCGCTTTGGCGTCGAGCGTGGTGAGGAGCGATTCGGTGATCTGGAGGAGCTCACGCTGGCTTCGAAGCTGGCGCTCGAGGGCCAGGCTCTGGTGGCGCAGCCGTTCGGTCGTGTCCGCGTTGGCCATCGCTTGCGCCGCGAAGCTCGCATAGATCACCAGCAGCCGCAGGTCGTCGTCGCTGAAGCGATTGAGGCCGAGCTTCGAAAGAACCAGCACCCCCAGGACCTGATCGTCGAAGAGCATCGGGGCCAGGAGCATCGATTCGTCGAGATCTTCCTCGGTGCCCGGGATCGTGTTGACCCGGGGATCGGCGGCCGCATCGCCCAGGTTCTGGGCGACCCTGTTGGCGGCGACCCACCCGGTGATCCCCTCGCCGATGGTCACCCGCAGCTGGTCGGGTGTCTCATCAATGTATTCGCCGACCTGGCCCTGCATGGCGACCGGCATCAGCTCCTGGCCGACCAGCCGGTAGACCCGCGCGTTGTGGTAGTCGATCAGCTGGCGCAGCTCGGTGGCGATGGCCATCCCGATCTCGGTCACGCTCGAGAGACGATTGAGCCGGACACCCAACTGCTGGATCGATTGGAGCTGCGCCGCCCACGTCGCCATCCGTTCGTAGTCCTGGGCTGCCCGGATGGCCACCCCCGCCTGGGTCGCCAGGGCTTCGACGGTCTCCAGCTCGGCCTCTGTCCATGGGTGTGGGCGGTCGTGGTAGATGTTGAGCAGGCCCAGAACGCTCCCACCGTCTATCAGCGGCGCCGTGCACAGCGTGTCGAACCCCTCCTGGACCACGGCGGCGCGCATATCGGCCCCGCGCGGGTCGTCGCGATAGCCGACGGAGAAGAGCGGCCGCCGAGCGGCCACGGCGGCCGCTGGCAGCGACCGAGCCGGGAACTCCCGGACGCTTTTGAGGTACTCGGCTGAGAGGCCACGGCTGACCTCCGCCGTGATCCGCCCGTCCGGGTCCCGCAGAAGGACGGCCGCGCCGTCACCCTCGAACAGGACCATCGCGTGGTCTACCAGCCCGGACAGGATGCGCTCCAGGTCCAGGCGGCCGCCGATGTCGCTCGCGACGCGACGGAGGGCCTCTGCGCGGTGGCGCAGATGGGCGATCTCCTCCGCCCGGCCACTGGCTTCGACCAGCGCGGCGACGCCGTCGGCGACGACCCGGGCCGCCTCGAGATCCCGCTGGCCGAGCGATCCCGCACCCTCGCCGACGATCAGCAGCACGCCCCAGGGTCCATCCCCGCCCGGAATCGGGACGGCCAGCTCCGGTCGCCCGCCCGGGAGAACCGGCAGGGTGGCCTCGTCGAGTGGGCTGGTCAGCAGGGCACCCCGCTCGGCCCTGCGTTCCATGCCGCGCCCGCGGCGATCGCGCCCGTCGCCGGCATCGAGCGCTGCCCCGAGGATGCCGAATCGGCGGGGCAGGTCGGTCAGCCGAACGGACTCCGCGGGGTTGCTGGAGGCCACGGCGCAGGGCATCAGGCGATCGCCACGGACCGCCCAGATCGCGACGAGGTGGTGACCGTAGGCGTGCCGCACGGCCTGGGCGGCGGCCAGCAGCGGTTCGCCGGCCCGTTCGACGCCACTTCCGATACGCGCGATCGTCGAGGCGACCGCCAGGTCGAGGCGATGCCGCTCGGCGTCGAGCGGATCGGCCGTCGCGTCCTGCCCCTGCAGTCTGGCGTGGCCCCCGGCGTCCGCGGGGCCGCCATGCGCCGCGGGTCTGCGCGCATTGGCCGTTCCCGCGCCGCCCGCCTGGGCCACGCCGATGGTCGGATGCGGCTTGGCCGCCGCCAGGAACCGCTGCAGGTCACCCAGGCGGTAGCGCCGATCGCCTCGGGCGTTGATCCGGAAATAGCGCAGCCGACCGGCATCGCTCCAGGTTCGGATCGTGTTGGGGTGCACGCCTAGCAGCCTGGCGGCCTTGGTGACCGACAGGGTCGCGTCGACGGGTCGTGACTGAAGGCTATTCGGCATCGCCCACTGGAGGAAATGTGAACTCGACGGGCCGAGCCTACCAAGCTCACAGTTCTTGCCAATAGGACGATGGTCCGGCCTCGTCAGGCGCCGCGACGACCCGTCATCCGAACGTAGACGACGGTGAGCATCAGCGCGCCGAGTCCGATCGCGACCACGGCCAGCAAGGCGAAGAGCGGATCGCCGACCAGGCCCGGTCCCTGTCCGGAGCTGCGCGGGTCGCCCCCCGCTCCCGGACTTGGACTGGGCGAGGCGGCCAACACCGGTATGGCCAGGGTCAACCAGGTGATCGTGGCGAACAGCGCGCGGTGGACCGCTCCGGCGGGCGTACGGCGTCTCACGACAGCGCCTCGAGCAGGGTCCAGACGAGCCCGAGGGCGACCAGGGCGAGGCCCGCGACCAAGGTCGCGGCCGGCAGGACGGGTCGGCGCAGGTCGCCTTCGGCCAGCACGCGCATGGCGTCCGATCGCTCCATCGTGGCGAGAATCAGCGGGCGACCGAGCCCCGCCGATATCCTGGCCGTCCCCACGGCGTCGAGTCCGGGCACGCCGACGACGATCGCGTGCTCCACGGAGGAGACCTGCTCGATTCGAAGCCGGACGGGCGTTCCCGGATCGGTGCCGGCAGGAACGCGGTCGGCGACATCGGCGGCCGTGCCCTCCGATTCGCGCACGACGACGACAAGACCGGCGTCGAGCGCCTGGTCGTCGATCGCGATCGAGTCGAGGCCCTCGCGAAGCTCGAACGGGACCCGTTCCCGGCGATCGTCGAGATCGATCCAGGCCGACCCGCGGCGGAGCTGCAGGCGGGTGCGCCGGAAGACGAGCGGTCGGTGGGCGTCATCCTCGAAGTCCGCCTCCGAGTCGACCCGGCCCTCCACCCGCACATAGCGAGGCGGATCGCCGGCCAGCGTCCGGGCTTCGGCGATGCTCACCTCGGGCGTCGAGGCGAGCAGCCGCCCAACCCGATAACGCGGACCGAACGAGCGCACGACGAGGAACCCGGTCGCAAGCACCACGAGGCCCGCGGCCAATGGGATCAGGGGAGACACCGCGGCGATGATACGCGCCGGACACGGAAGGGCCCGAAGGAACCGTACGGACACATGGGCGTTGAGGCGATCGCGGCCATTAGTATCGTTGGGCCCCTCCGGGCTGGGTCCAACGATAGGCGGGCCGATGTGACCGGGTCAATCGCGACCGTCCACCAATGCGGGCCCGATCCGCCGAGTTATCCACTGCCCGTCCACAGACGGCGAGCTCAGCTGCTGTTGCGCCCGGTAGCGGGATCGAGGGCGCTCACCTGGCCGCCGAATCCGGTCAGCACCAGCCGACCACCGACCAGCTCCGCCGCGGTGACGACGTCGGAGTGGGCCACGCGCCAGGCGACCGTCCCGTCCGGCTCGATCGCGAAGGTCTCGAGCTCCGCCTGGACGATCACATGCGCCAGCCGCGAGGAGCCGAGCAGGGCGATGATCGGGGTAGCCGATCGATGCTCCCAGCGCGCGTCGCCGGTTTCGACCGCGAGCCCGAACGTGTGGAACCCGTAGGCGACCACGAAGAGTCCGACCGAGTCCCAGTGGAGCGCCCGCGGCTCATCGTGGATGACGGATGCGAACCTGGCGGTCCAGGCGCCGCGTGGACCCTCCAGGCGCAGCTCCGCGCGGCAGAGCGGCTCCGGGTCCAGCGCGACTCGCGAACCGAGGTCGACCAGATTCCCGCCGACCTCGGACAGGGCGAAGACTGCCGGGCCCGATCCGCTCCCGCCCCAGCGCCACCGCGCCCGCAGCCCGCCCGGGTAGGCGATGGTGCTGTTGCCCGGTTCGGCAGGCACGCGAGATGAGGCCGGACGGTCAGGGGCGGGCGTTGGTTGTTGCCACCGCGCCGCCATCCGCTGCGGAGTCGCCCTCGGTGGGATCCAGGTCACGCGAGTCGGCGGGACGGGTCGGTAGGCCGACCGCCTCGCGTTCGCGGTCGGCGGCCGGGCGCTCCTCGGTGATCGGCGCGACGGTCGCGTTGGCAAGCGCCCGCAGCGTGCCTGGCGGGACGGGGAAGACCGCGGTCGGGAGCCCGGCGGCCGCCCAGACGATCGGGTAGCGGCCCAGGTCAGGGTCCATGATCACCCGAACTTGTCGGCTGTGGCCGATCGGCGCGATGCCGCCGATGGAGAAGCCGGTCAGCTCGTGAGCCTCGCGGGCGGTCGCCCGGCGGACGTCGGACGCACCAGCCACCGCGGCCAGGCGAGCCAGATCCACCCGGTTGGGCCCGGAGACCAGGCAGAGCAGCGGTTCCGGCCCGTCGTCGGAGGGGACCACGAAGACCAGCGACTTCACGATCTGTCCGAGCTCCGCACCCAGCGCGGCCGCGGCTTCGGCGGCGGTGTGGGTGGACTCCTCGAAGCGGGTCACCTCGATGGTCACGCCCTTGCGGGCAGCCGCATCGAGGACGCGCTGGATCGAGGGGTGGGAAGATTCGTCGGGCACGGCCGGAGTCTAGCATCGGCCCGCTGGGCTGGGCCGTGGCACGGTAGCATCGGCGAATCATGGACGCCCTCATCCTGGCCGACGGCGAGGCGCCGACTCGCGGCGAGCTCGACCTCGCCTGGCCGGGCTGGGACGCGAATCTCGGCCTGGTCATTGCCGCAGATGGCGGGGCCCGCCATGCGGCCCGCCTGGGGGTCGCCATCGATGCCTGGGTTGGCGACGGCGACTCGCTCGATGGCGACACGATGGCCGCGCTGCTTGCGGGTGCCGTGCCGATGGAACGGGCCAGCCCGTACAAGGACGAATCGGACACCGAGCTGGCGGTTCGGGCCGCCCTTCGCCGAGGCGCGGCGGGACTGGTCATCGTCGGGGGCCTGGGCGGGACGCGAATCGACCACGCCCTTGCCAACATCGGCCTGCTGGCGATGTCGGAGCTGGCGGGCAAGGCGGCCTCCCTGATCGACGCGCGGTCGCGGATCACCCTCGTGCGCGCGCCCGGCCCCGACGGCGCTCCCGTACGGCGTGCGCTGCCCGGTCGGGCGGGCGATCTCGTCTCGCTGCTGCCGATGGGCCCCGGGGTCGTCGGGGTCACGACCAGTGGGCTTGCCTATCCCCTCACCGACGAACCCTTGCCAGAAGGTCCGGCCCGTGGCCTCTCCAACGTGAGAACGGCGTCCGACGCTGCCGTGACCGTCAAGGGCGGCCTGATGCTGGTCGTGGAGTCCCCTGCTAGGCTTGATCCATGAGCCTGCCTGCCGCCGGCGATCCCGCTCCCGAGGTCGCCCTCCCCGATGAGACCGGGACCATTCATCGCCTTTCGGATCAGCGCGGCCGCTGGACCATCCTCTACTTCTATCCGAAGGACGACACGCCCGGCTGCACCGTCGAGGCGTGCGAGTTTCGCGACCAGATCGAGACCATCCACGAGCGGGGAGCGGACGTCTGGGGGATCAGCCCGCAGGGTGCCGCCAGCAAGCGGGCCTTCCGAGAGAAGTTCGTGCTTCCGTTCACCCTCCTCGCGGATGAACGGCACGAGGTCGCCGAGGCCTACGGATCCTGGGTCGAGAAGGAGAACTACGGCCGCACGTACTGGGGCACCGCCCGCACGACGTTCCTGATCGCGCCGGATGGTCGCATCGCCAGGGTGTGGCCGAAGGTCAAGCCTGAAGGGCACGCCCGGGAGGTCCTCGCCGCCCTCGACGAGCTGGGGGCAGCCGTCGGGTGATCGACGGGAATCAGGAGGCTTCGCTCGTGGGGGGAGACGAGCGAAGCCTCGGCCGGAAGGGTACTGCCCGGATCAGGCCGGCGCAACATCGGTTGCAGCGTCGGCACACCCACCGATCACGCCGATGACGGAGTCCCTGCAGCCCGCCGACCACGACTGGCGGCCGGCGCGATTCATGGTCATCGCCGCCCATCCGGATGATGCCGAATTCGGACCGGCGGCCACTGCAGCACGCTGGATCGACGCAGGCTCCCAGGGCTGGCTGGTCTGCTGCACCAGTGGCGACCAGGGTGGCGAGGACCCGGAGGCCGACCCGCTCGCGCTGGCGGCCCTGCGCGAGGCGGAGGAGCGGGCGGCGGCCTCGATCGTCGGCTACGCCGGCGTGACCTTCCTCCATCAGCCCGACGGCGCCCTGGCCAACGACCTGGCGCTGCGTGAGCTACTCGTCCGCGAGATTCGGACCTTCCGGCCAGACGCCGTCCTGGCGACCGATCCTGAAACGCTCTTCTATCGCGACGGCGGAGTCAACCACACCGACCATCGAGCCGCCGGCATGGCTGCCGTGGACGCCGTCTACCCGGCCGCTCGCAATCCGATGGCGTTCCCGAGCCTTGCTCGCTCCGGCCTGGCGGCTCACCAGGTGCGCAGGATCTACCTGTTCTGGTCGGAACGGAGCAACACCTGGGTGGATGTCGCAACCACGCTGGAGCGCAAGATCGAGGCGCTCCGCGCCCACGCCTCCCAGATCCACGATTTCGAGGGCCTGGCCGAGCGGATCAGGACGCGGGCAGCCGAGGAGGGCGCATCGATCGGGGCCGCGGCCGCGGAGGCGCTCCGCCTCGTGATCATCGATGACGACGAGGATGAAGGCCCCGGCTGAGGGTCAGGCCTCCTCCAGCAGGAGCGGCCGGAGGCGGCCCCAGTGGTTCCATAGCTCGACCAGGCTGTCGGCGCGTCGGCCGAGCATCTCGACCATTTCGGCGAGGGTCAGATCGCCGGCCACGCTGGCCAGGTATTCGTCGGCGGCCACCTCCACGTCGCGGAACAGCTCGGCGGTCTGCTGCTCGCCCGGCCACTGGCGCATGCGCATGGGGTCGAGTCCCGCGTAGCCCAGGGCGAGCGACAACTCGCGCTGCGACGGCAGCCGCTCGTCGACCCAACCTCCCAGTCCATCGAAGCGATGACCGAGCGAGGCGAGCGCGCGGATGATGTCGCGGTTCTGCTGCTGGGTGTACGGGCCCCAGAACGGATGGTCGTGCGGGAACCGCAGGAAGGCCTGCTCGATCGCGTCGGCCAGGATGGCGTCCAGCAGGCCGGCCAGCGCAAGCTTCCAGCGGCGCTGCTCTTCCGGATCGCCGCCGCCGAGCGCGGCCACCAGCGTCTCCATCGCGCCTGGGTCGCCGCGCAGCAAACGGAAGATGCGCGGCACGGAGCCACCTTCGAGGGCGATGCCGAGCGCCTCATCGCCGCGATCGTCGGAGAGAACCGGCTCGATCGGTGGCGGGGGCGTCGCCCGGGCCACGGCGGGTCCGGCCGTCGTCCGCTCGTCGCACTCGGCGACGGCCGTCCTCGCTGCAAGGCACGCGGCGTCGGCCATCTCCGCCCCGATTCGGGAGGCGTTCGCCTCCCGGTCCTGGCGTTCGAGCGTGGCGCCGACCGAGGCGGCGGCGTCGCCCTCGCGGCCTGCCGTGAGACTCGCGGCCGCGGCTTCCCGGTTGATCCGGTTGATCTCCTGCAGCCACCTTCGCGCGGCAGCTTCGATGGCCTCCGGCGAGCTGGCTGCTCGCGACGCGGCGCGGAAGGCGCGCTGCGCTCCCTCCTTCAGGCTGCGCACCGCCCGCGGATGTGCGGCTCCGGCCGCCGCGGTGGACGCCGCGGTGTGGGTGTCGTAGGCGCGTTGGGCACGCCGGAGGGCATCGGCCGCGGCAGCGGCCTGCGCCTGGGCGCGGGTCGCCAGCTCGCACCGTTCGTCGGCCAGCCGGCGCTCATCCGCGCATGGTCCCGAGCGAGCCGGCGCGGCCACCGGGCTGGCATCGGCCGGCGGGTCGAGGAGCCCGACCGCGGCCGGCGACGTGTTCCTTCCCGTCGTGACCGCGGTCGCGCTCGAGCCACCCGCGCCGGCAGTGGCCGTGGCGCTGGGGCGAGCGGTGTCCCGCCCGCCCGCCTGCAGCGCACCGAGCATCGGATCGGCACCGGCCGAAATCGGCATGCCCACCACGCGGCCGGGCGCCCGCTTCGGGTCGTTGGTCATCGCCGCCGCTGAATGCCCCACGGCCAGAACGTTCGTTCGACGATCGGGCGCCCCAAGCGACGCGGGACCCTCCAGCCCGCGTCGATCGGCAGGGCCGCCGCGGGCGGGTTCCGGGCCGACCGCGACGAAGGCATCATCGGCCAGCGTCGTGGCGCGACGGCGGGGGATCGCATCCTGCGAGACCGTCAGGCGGACCTCGCGGCGTGCGGGCGGCCGGGCTCGGATGACCTCGATTAGGGCGGCGCCGCTGGCCACGCCGAGGACGAGGCCGATCGCCAGGAAGGTGAACTCGCTGACGGTCACGATGCCCGCATCTCCAGGCTGCTGCTCCCTCGTGCGCGTGGCGGTACTGCGCGGCAGCGTAGCTGCGAGTTAGGTCAACGTCAACTCGGCCGGCGGCGTCGCCGATCGGTCCAGGCGCGAAGCGTCGATCGACTGACGATCCTGCAGGACGTCGGGACGGATGGTAGATTCCGCCCGTCGGAGCCACCCGATCGGTACCGTTCGCGCCCGAA
>JAUSJS010000106.1 GCA_030647575.1 Candidatus Limnocylindrales bacterium
CCGGCCGAAAGCGCGATCAGCGCGATCGTGACCGGCGGCCAGGGTTGAGGGGTGACCGCGAGGCCGGCCAGCCAGGCGATGGCCACCGCGAGTTTCGTGAGTGGGCTCGTCCGCCCGAGGATGCTCTCGAGCCGGTCGTCGGGAACCGCGGCCGGGACGATCATGCGGGCATCTCGGGCGCCCGAGCCCCTGGCGCCGGTTCGTCCCCGACCAGCCAGCCGTCGTCGAGCGTCACGATCCGCCCTGCCACGTCCCGGACGAAGCGCGGATCGTGGGTTGCGGCAATCAGGCACGCCCCTTCGGCGACCATGTCCCGCAGGATGGCCAGCAAGGCCTCGTAACCGCGGCGGTCCTGGCCGAACGTCGGCTCATCGAGGATCAGCACGCTGGGCCGACGGACGAGGGCGCACGCGAGCGAGAGCCGCCGCTGCTCGCCGCCCGACAGGCGGTAGGGGCTGCGCTCCTCGAACGTACCGAGTGGCAGGCCCAGGCGGTCCATCAGCCGCGCGGCTTCGTCCAGCTCATCGGACCGCAGGCCGAGCGTGACCTCGTCGATGACGCGCTGGGCCAGGAACTGCTCCTCCGGTCGTTGGAAGACATAGCCACCCAACCGCGCAAGGCTGGCCGGGGGGAGTCGCGCGGGATCCTGGCCGTCGAGCCGGACTATTCCGCGCTGCGGTCTCAGCAGGCCGACCAGCAGGCGCCCGAGGGTCGACTTACCACCGCCGTTCGGGCCGACCAGGGCGATCCGCTCGCCCTCCGCGGCCACGAAGTCGACGTCGCGGAGCACGGGGGCGAGTCGATCGTAGCCGAAGCGCAGATCGCGGGCCTCCAGGATCTGCCTGCCGATCGGCTCGGGCGCGCTGGGGCCTGCCACGACAGCAGGCGGGCCCGCCGCCTCGGGCAGCCAGATGCCGGCCGCCGCCATGCGCGGCCCGGCCTCACGCAGCACCGCATCCGGCGTCCCCGCGGCGATGGGCGTGCCATCCGGCCCGAGGGCCAGGACCAGGTCCGCCAGCGGCCAGGCCGCCTCCACTCGATGCTCGACGAGGACGATGGTCGCGGCACGCCTGGCGCGGATGTCGGCGAGCCGTTCCAGGAAGGCAGTGGCGCCGGCCGGATCCAGGTTGGCGGTCGGCTCGTCCAGCACCAGGATTCCCGGCTCTGCGGCCAGCACTCCGGCCAGGGCGAGCCGCTGCTGCTCACCTCCCGACAGCTCCCGAGCATGCCGCCGTTCGAATCCGGCGAGCCCAACCGCGGCGAGCACCTCGGGAACACGGGCCTGCATCCGCCTTCTCGGCCAGCCGCGGTTCTCCAGTCCGAACGCGACGTCGTCCTCGACCCGATCCATGACCAGCTGGACCGCCGGGTCCTGGAAGACGAGGCCGACTGCGGCGGCAAGCTCGGCAGGTTCGAAGGCCGCCGTCTCTCGGTCGTCGACGGTCAGCGAACCGGCGACGACCCCTGGGATCTCGCGGGGAATGAGGCCCGCGAGCGCCAGCCCGAAGGTGCTCTTCCCGGATCCCGACGGGCCGACCAGGAGCAGGCAGTCACCCGGATCGAGCTCGACGTCCACGCCCTGGAGCGCGGGGGCGGGCGACCCCCGGTAGGTGAACCCGAAATCGCGGGCCCGGACGGTTCCGGGCGAGGACCGGGCAGGCAGCGAAACGGCGTCGTCGGTCAGCCGGGGAATCCTTCGAGCACGCCGGCCCGTCGGAGGGCGCGGACGAGCGCGATCGAGGCGGCGGGCAGCAGGATCAGGCCGGAGACGGCCATCGCGATGGCGATCACGATGAGAACGTCGGCCGCATAGCCCGCGTACCAGACGACGACATCGTGGACGTAGGCCGCCGCCGCGCTCGCAAGCCCGGCCAGTGCCAGCACCGGGAAGCTCCACAGCCGGTACAACGTGAAGGCGAACACCAGCTCGGCGGCCGCGCCCTGGACGAAGCCTGACAACAGCGTGTCGACGCCCCAGGAACTGCCGAGAAGCGCCGACAGCCCGGCCGCGACGAGCTCGGCGAAGAGCGCGGCGCCTGGCTTGCGGATGATCAGCGGCGCGACCAGCGCGGGCATCAGCCAGGCGCCGTACAGGATGTTCTGGATCGGGCCGACGAACTCGACCGCTCGCCAGACGGCGCCGAATGCCCAGAAGGCGACGCCGAACGCGACGCCGATGACGGCGGCGACGACGATGTCGCGCGTTCGCCAGCGGGTGTCCGAACCGGCGGCCACCGCCGGCCCGCGAAGTGTGGTGGCCATCGTTCCGAACCTCCTCGACATGCGCAGCGCGGTCACCGGTCACGGGGACGGCGTCAATGAGTCGACGGGCCTGCTTCCTTCGCCGGTACGAACCGGATCAGGTTCCGCGGGTCTGTGGCGCTTGCCACACTCTCAGCGCACGAGGCGCTCCCCGGAGGCGGTGTTCAGTTGTGCCTCGATCGTAGCACGTTCGCGGAGCCAGGCGATCACCTCATCAAGAATGACCGGACCTTCGGGCTCGTTGTGGAGCTCATGGCGGAGGCCCGGGTAGGTCCGCCGTTCGACATTCGGGAGCTTGGCCAGGACCTCCGACGCCCCGGGCGGCACGAGTCCGTCGTCCAGGCCGTGGAGGACGAGCATCGGGAGCGTCAGGCCCCGGTACTCGTGCCGGACCCTGGCCTGCTCAGCGAGGCCTTCGGCTCCGAATCGGGCGGTCGTGGCCCTGCCACACGCCGGATCCTTCGCGACCTTCTCGGCAACCGCGGGATCGCGCGACCGGGTTCGCCCATCGATGCCGGTGGGAATCGCCAGGGTTGGCACGATTCGCCCGAGGAGGAGAGCGACGGACTTCTTCCAGCTCGCCAGCGTCGAATCAAGAGCGGGAGCCGCGACCACCGCAAGATCAGGCTTGGGTCGCGCCGAGAGCAGATAGCCAAGGACGATGAGGCCACCCATCGAGTGCCCGTATAGCACGACGGGCCGGCCACCCGCGGCCAGCCGCACGGCACGAAGCCGCTCTTCGAGATCGTCGTGCAGCTGGCTCCAACGCTCGACATGGCCGCGCCGACCTCCCGACCCTCCGTTCCCGCGGTGATCGTAGGCATTTGCATCCAACCCTGCGGATGCAAACTGCGTTCCCACGTGCTCGTAGCGGCCGGAGTGCTCGCCCAGGCCGTGGACCAGGAGCACGGACGCCCACGGAGGTCCGGCCCAGCCTCCACCGGCGGCTGCGTCGTCGGGCGGCCAGTGGCGAACGAGAAGGTCCGTCCTGTCGGCGGTCGTGGCATGGCTGACGACGGAGCTCATGACGGCAGCCTACGCGACCGGCGACCTCGTTACCATGGGCTGGTGTCCTTCTGG
>JAUSJS010000110.1 GCA_030647575.1 Candidatus Limnocylindrales bacterium
AGCCGGCCAAACCCGGCGACGACCAGCCGAGCTAAGGCGGCTCTGCCGGGAGCGCTGGCGACGGCGGGTCCTGACCCGGCGACCCACCACCGACGCGAGGCGGCACGCCAGCGAGCATGACCCGACGATTCGACGGCGCCATCACCACGCCCGAGGACGCCCCTGACTCGACGACCCTACCGGCGGCTCGGCGCCCGCCGCGACCGGTCGGCATCGAGAGCGCCGCGGCGATCCTCATCGCCGGCGGGATCGTGGCGATCATCGGAACGATCGGCGCCATGGGCCTCGATCCAGAGGCGGCCGACCCGGGCGCGCGCCCGGTCATCGCCCTGATCCTCGCCCTCAACGTGCTAACCGTGATCGTTGGTCTGCTCGTCCGTCGCGGGCAGGCATGGATCGTGTGCATCAACGTCGTGGCGGTCCTGCTGTTCATCGAGTTGACGGCAATCCCGAGCGGCGGCGCGACGGCAGCCCTCCTCGCGGTGCTCGACGGCTTCGTCTTCGTCGCACTCGCCAGAAACCGGGCCTGGTTCGACTGGCGACCGTCGAAGGGGATCCAGGCGCGATGACGCAGGACGAGTTGCAGGCCCTGACCCGCCGGCCCGCGCCTGGTACCCATCGCACGCGGATCGTCGTCGGTGGCCTGCCGACGGACACCCTGGCCGACCTGCCGCCGCTGCGCGATCGCTTGCTGTTCGTGGGCCTCAACCCATCGCCGGTCAGCGTCGAAGCCGGCCACTACCACCAGGGCCGCCTCGGGCGGACCTTCTGGCGCCGCCTGATGCTCGCCCACGTCCTGCCGGCGGCGACCCCGATCGAAACGGCCGATGACGCCCTGATGGCCGCCGGCCACGGCATCACCGACCTGCTCAAGCTGCCGACCCCGCGCGACGAGGCGACGGACGCCCAGTTGACCGCCGGCGTCGGCCCGCTCTGGCAGAAGATCGCGCTGTGGCGGCCGGCTGCCGTCGTCTTCGTCTACAAGCGAGCGGCCTCGGTCTGTGCCGGGCGTCCACTCAGAGAGTCGTGGGGGCAGCTCAGCGGGGTGGCCCTCGGTGGACGGCCCTGCTTCCTGATGCCCGGACCGTACGCACCGGTCGCCGAGGTGGACGAGGGCCTCAACTTCCTGCGCAACCTGGCGGCCGCGCTCCCCGTCGACCGAGCCTAGCCAGCCTCGGCGGCTGGGGCAACGGCCGACTCGAGCGACGGTAGCCCGAAGGCGAAGGCGGCGAGTAGTGCGAGGGGGCCAAGCGCGAAGAGCCCGGACAACAGGAAGAGATAGCCGGTGACCGACAGTTCCGGAAGCGCGACAATGGCCAAGGCCGCGAATACCTCGGACGCGGCGAGCGCCAGCACCGCGCTCAGCGCGCCGAGGCTCCAGCCGATCCGCGGTTCCTCGCCGGCGAGCCGGCCGCGCAGCGCGGTAAGCGCCAGGTATGCCCAGGCAAGGATCGAGAGAATCCCGAGGACGACCGTCGAACTGGCATACAGGATCGCGTCCGGCGTCAGGCGCGGCTCGCCGGGCAGGAGCTGGTTGGCCGTCACGATCCGGCTGACGACGAGGAGCCCCGCAGGCAGCAATACCAGCAAGGTGACCGATCGAGTCGCGCCCCGGTTCCCAAATCGTCTCGCCCTGGCCAGACCGAGGCCGATGCCCGCCAGTGCGCTTGTCGCGATCAGGCTGGCCAGCCCGTTGTAGCCAATGGCCAGCGGGAACAGGTAAGGCAGATCGTCACCCTGAGGCGTGAGACCTAAGAAGAAGGGCCAAAGCCGCTCGCCCAGCACCTGCAGCCCCTCCCCGACGGCGAACAGGATGGCACCGAGCAGGAGCGTCCGTGCGCGACTCGCCGCATCAGGGTGTCGGATCAGCAGCACGGCCGGCAGAAGCAGCGCGGCGACCGACGCGATGGCACCCATGACGAAGTTCGCGAACGTAAGGAACTCGGGCGCGGGTCCAAGGCTGGCCGAATCGATGAGCAGCCACATGCGACCCACGGCGAGGACGATGAAGATCCAAGCCAGGCCCGGGATCCTGCCAAGGGGGTCGGGGACGTGCGGGCCGCGAGCCTCCGGCCATGGCTTCGAGACGTTCGGTTCCTCGACCAGATCGGTCCTCGACTCGTCCACCGAGCGAGCCTCGCTATCGACGCCGGGCACGTCAAGCCTTGCCCGGGCGCGCCGGATGCCCCGAAAGCCACTCCGCGCGGGGGACGAGGCTCGCCAGGCGCTCGCGCGAGACCGTCCACGCCGGGTCGTTAGCTGGGCCGGGAATCACTCGATACCCGCGCTGGCCGTCGAGGTCTCCCGCGATGGCCCATCCCGGATCGCCGCCGACGAGGAACGACAGGTGATCAGGTCGCGGCCCGGGCGTGTGGGCGGCCCGTAGCGGCACGTCACAAGCCTCGATCAATTGCTTGTCGGCAAGCTCCTGGACGACATACGGCAGCGAGCGCCCGGCGCCGGGGCCGGCGAGGGTGGGGATGCCGAGGATCTCGGCCAGCGTCTCTGCACCGCCGGCATGGTCGGGGTCGACGTGGGTCAGGGCGATCGCCGCGATCGAGCCGCCCCGGGCGGCAGTCAGCTCGATGGCACGATCAAGGCTCGGTCCGGTCGGGTCGCCCGGATCGATCAGCACG
>JAUSJS010000111.1 GCA_030647575.1 Candidatus Limnocylindrales bacterium
GCCCACGCCCGACCTCTTCGGCGGTTGTCCAGATCAGCTCCGCCCCTCCCGCAGCATCGGTTGACGCCGCGAGGTCGCCGGAGGCGAACAGATCGCGACCTCGGGAGAGCTCGGCATCCGGCGTGGTCCCCCACAGGCCCAGCGTCTGGAGCGTATCCGGCTCCGCCGGCCGCGTGGCGGCCGCGGCGTCATAGCGCTCGATCGCGTCGAGCTCGGCGGTCGCCTCCCGGGCCGCCGTGGTGAAGCCGTCGGGCAGCTCGAAGGCCGTCTGCAACGTCGGCGGCGGCGTGAGGCCCGAGGACGCCGCCGCAGAATCGATCGCGGCCCGCTGGTCGAGGATCGCGCTGGCGTCGGCCAGCAGCTCGGTCGCCGTGTCGAACTGCCACGCGCGGAGCGCATCGCGAACGGGCTTCGGCAGGCGCCAGTTCCCGGCTGCTGCCACCACCTCGTCGTAGCGCGAGCGAGCCGCCAGGCGTGCGTCGAGGGGTTCGAGGTCGGTATCGCGAACCACCCAGAGCCGCCACAGGTCGTCGTATCGATCCGTGTCATGGGCCTCGAGGAGATCCAGGAGCCCTCGCCAATCCGGAGGTCCCTCGACCGTCTCAGGCTCAACGGTCGCCCCGGCCGATCCCGACCCTGCAACGCCGTCTCCGGCCGGGGGCTGGTACGCCCCGACTCTGGCGGCAGCATCAGCCCAGACCCGCTGCAACACCCCCGGCCCGGCTCGATCCGCGATGTCCTGCGCGAGGAGGAGCGTCGCCGCATACGCGTAGTCCTCCGTATCGGTCATCTCGCGCCCGATCGGGCCCCACGCGTTGAGCGGGATGCTGCCCGCGTCGATCAGCTCCGGCGTCAGCTCGTCTCCCTCAGCCGGCACCCCGAGCTCGCCGGCGACCTGAAGGCCGTAGTACGAGGCGAACGCCTCGTTCGCCCAGCGATCGGCCAGCAACGCCCCGTTGAACCAGGCATGGGCCGCCTCGTGCAGGACGACGAAGTCCTCGGCGTAGTAGGCGACCTCGACGAGTCCCTCCTTCGGATCGAACAGCCCGGCATAGCCGCCGGTCGACCGACTCGCGGCCTCCTGCACCACCAGCCCACCGTCGCGCGGCCAGCCCAGGCCGATCTCGTTGCCGAGCACCGGCAGGGCGCGAGCGACCAGATCGCCGACCCGGTCCGACCACGGTGGATCGTCCGGCCAGGCGCGGATCGTGAGGTCGACGTGCTCCCCGTGCACGAGCGCGCCGACGCTTCGTTCCGAGTACGCGCCCGGACGATCGCCGACCAGGTAGGCGAAGAACGAGAGTGGCGTGTCGAGCTTCTCGGTCTGGAAGATGACCTGCCCGTCGGCACTGGTCGTCGGCTCCGGGATGTCGCCCACCTCCACGTCGACCTCGAAGCCGGGCGGAAAGACGACCTCGACACTGCTGCCCGGTGTGCCGTCGGTGGCGAAGGCCCAGACCGGGAAGGAGACCAGCGAGCCGCCGACGCGCACGTCGCGGGTCGGCTCGCCGCCGGGATCCACGAGGTCGAAGCGCAACTTGTAGGTCGCCGACTTGCCGCTGAACAGGCGCTGCCCGAGGTCGAGCCGCAGGAGCGTGTAGTCGGTCGTCTTCTTCGAGACGTGGACCTCGGGCGTCCCCTTCCCTTCCCAGCTGAGCTTGAAGCCCGAGGTATCGGGCAGCACCGCCAGGAAGGCGCGGTCGAAGTAATAGCGCTTGGTGACCGTGTCCTTGAGGTGATTGGTCAGGACCAGATCGAGGCTGACCCGCACCCGATGCTGCTCGGGCTGGACGTCATAGCGCGCCGCGCTGACGATCGTCAGGTCTGGGGTGGCGGCACGGACCTCCGGCGCGGTCGCCGGGACCGCCAGCAGCCCGGAAGCGAGGGCGATGGCGAGCCCAAGGCCGCCGATCCGGCGTGGGAGGATCGCGATCATGCCTCCGGCGGGTCCATCAGCCCGGGCAGGCGCGCGGCATAGCGATCGAGCAGGGCGGCATTCGCCGACGTCCGTCCGGCCTGGTCAGGCATGCGGCCACCGAACCAGATCCAGTCCTTCGATTCCTCCAGGAGCCGGTCGGCGATGCCGAGGATCCGTACGATGGCCAGGCCCAGCTGATCGGCGCTGGCGGTCTCGATTGGCAGCTCGACGGCGAGCAGCGGCCGCTCGTCCTCGCCGACCGAGAACTTCGCGAACGGGAACTCGTCGTTCCAGTGAAGGAGCTTGCGGTACGACTTGCGGAACATGTCGCTGATCGGTGGCGCGTAATGCGCCCAGCAGATGACCGCGAGCGCCGGGTCCAGGATGACGGTCACGCGGAGATCGAAGCGGCGGCGCCCGTCGACGACGAGATCCCAGCTGGCGATCCCTTCGCGGTCGGCTCGCTCGGAGGGCGTGAGGCCCAGCTCTGCGAACCAATCCTCGACATCGGCCTGACGCACGACCGGGGCCGGACGCGCGACCGGCGCGCCCGTATCGGCGGATGACATGGCTCGGGGAGTCTAGCCGAGATCGCCTCGCTTGCCGCGCGACCCGCCGGCCGAGACGGCCTGGCCGGTCGTGCCCTCGATCGCCGGCAGCGCCGCGGGCCGCTTCTGGCGCTCGGCGCGCTTGCCCGAGCCGGGCTCGACCGACTCGCCGCTGCGCACCACCCGACCGGCGAAGTCCGACGTCCGTACACCCGCGGCGACCTTGACGTTCCGCCCGATCCGCACGCCGCGCGGGACGATCGCCCGCTTGCCGACGACGGTGATGCCGGTGTTGAGGCGGCCCGGTTCGTGCTTGTTCGGCCGATCGTCGTACGGGCCGTCACCGACGATCGCCCCCTGCCCGACGACGACCTCCTTGTCCAGGATCGCGCGATCGACGACCGCGCCGGACCGGATGACCGAGTCGAACATCACGATCGAATCGCGCACGACCGCCCCCGCGTCCACGCGCACGCCGGGCGACAGGACGGAGTTGACCACGGTACCCGCGATCACGCAGCCGTGGCTGATCAGGCTTCGATGGACCTGGGCGGTCGGGCCGATCCTGGCCGGTGCGCGTTCCTCGGAGCGGGTGTGGATGACCCACTCCTTGTCGGACAGATCGAGCTCCGGGTCGTCGTCGAGTAGGGCCATGTTGGCCTCCCAGAACGACTGGATCGTCCCGACATCCTGCCAGTAGCCGTTGTAGCGGTAGCCGAAAACGCGCGCGCCGGCCTCGAGCATCGCAGGGATCACGTCCGCCCCGAAATCGGCGCGATCCTCTGACAGCCAGCGCCGCAGCGTCTTCTTCGAAAAGACGTAGACGCCCATCGACGCCAGGTCGCTCTTTGGCTGCTTGGGCTTCTCCTGCCAATCGATGACCCGGTCGTGCTCGTCGAGGGCGAGGATGCCCATCCGCGATGCCTCGGCGAGGGGCACCCGTCGAACGGCGATCGTCACGTCGGCGCGATGGCGCCGATGGGCCGCGACGAACCGCTGGTAGTCCATCTTGTAGATGTGGTCGCCGGCGAGGACCAGCACCGTGTCGCCCGACGAGTGCTCGATGACGTTGAGGTTGCGCAGCACCGCGTCCGCTGTCCCGCGATACCACTCGGCCAGCCGGCCCCGCGAGATGTACGGCTGGAGCAGCTTCACGCCACCGTGGTTGCGGTCCAGGTCCCATGGCCGACCCAGGCCGATGTGGTCGTTCAGCGAGCGCGGGTTGTACTGGGTCAGCACGACGACGTCGTCGATCCCGGAGTTGATGCAGTTGGACAGCGTGAAGTCGATGATCCGGTACTTGCCACCGAACGGGACGGCCGGTTTGGCGCGTTCCTGTGACAGGATCGACAGTCGCTCGCCCTCGCCGCCTGCGAGGATCACCGCCATGGTCCGCTTCACGGTCCGCCAGCGCCTCCCGATGTCAGTTCGCCCGGTTGGGCGATGCTAGCACGGGGCACGGACCGGAACGGTGAACCCGGCGTTACGGGACGGTGAAACGTCGGGTTACAGGAACAGGCGCGGGTTCCGGAACGACCCGTTGTACTCGACCATCCAGTGGAGATGCGCACCGGTCGACTTACCCGTGCTGCCCTCGTAGCCGATGATCTGGCCCTTGCGCACGGTCTGCCCGAC
>JAUSJS010000125.1 GCA_030647575.1 Candidatus Limnocylindrales bacterium
CTCGCCGGCCTGCTGGACCTGGGCTTCGTCGCGTTCTTCGCGGTCGGCGCGTATACCGTCGCCTTGCTGACCTCGACCGCCGAGTACGGCATCGCCGGGTGGTCGTTCTGGCAGGCCGTCCCGTTCGCGGTCATCCTGGCCATGCTGTTCGGGGCCTTCCTTGGCCTGCCGATCCTGGGCATCCGTGGCGACTACCTCGCGATCGCCACCCTTGGCTTCGGCGAGATCATTCGCATCCTGGCCGGTTCCGACCTGCTCAAGCCGATCCTGGGAGGGCCGCGCGGGATCGTCAACATCCCGAAGCCCGTCGATGTCCCGCCCACGCATTGGCTGTCCGGGCCGGTCCAGATCTACTACATCGCGTTAGCCTTCGCCGCGGTCGTGGCCTTCGTGGCCTGGCGCCTGCAAGGGTCCCGTCTGGGTCGGTCGTGGATGGCCGTCCGCGAGGACGAGGATGTGGCCGAAGGCATGGGCGTCAACCTGGTCCAGACGAAGCTGCTCGCGTATATGTTGGGCGGCAGCTTCGCCGGCCTCGCCGGCGCCATCTCGGCCGGCCTGGTCGGGTCCGTCTTCGCTTCCAGCGTCCAGCTCCAGCTGTCGATCAACGTTGTCGCCATCGTCATCGTCGGCGGCATGGGCAGCATCCCGGGGGTCGTCCTGGGAGCCCTCTTCCTGATCGGCCTGCCGGAGTTGTTCCGGGAGTTCTCGGACTACCGCCTCCTGTTCTACGGCATCGCCCTGATGGCCATCATGATCTATCGACCGGAAGGGCTCCTGCCGTCGAAGATCGCCAGGCGCGAGCTGCACACGGCGGCCGAGCTGATCGAGATGGACGACGCGGTGCTGATCGAGATGGACGACGCGGACCCACGCGCGCCACAAGGCAGCCAGGGGTCCCCGCCATGATCCTGCTGAAAGCAGAGCAGGTGACCAAGCGATTCGGTGGGCTGACCGCGGTCAGCAAGCTCGACTTCGAACTCGAGGAGGGCTCGATCGCCAGCGTGATCGGACCAAATGGCGCCGGCAAGACAACGTTCTTCAATTGCCTCACCGGGTACTTCCATGTGGACGAGGGCAGCATCACCTTCGAAGGTCATCCGATCCACCGCCTGCGCCCCGACCAGGTGGCCCACCAGGGTATCTCGCGGACCTACCAGAACATCCGGCTGTTCGCGAGCATGACCGCGATGGAGAACATCCTGGTCGGGCAACACAACCACCTGCGCGCGACGTGGCTGGGCGCCATCATCCGGACGCGGTCACAGCGACAGGAGGAAAAGGTCGCCCACCAGGAGGCCCAGCGGCTGCTGGAGTTCGCCGGGCTCAAGGGCCGCGGTGACAGCCTGGCCGTGAAACTCCCGTACGGCGACCAGCGTCGGCTGGAGGTCGCCCGTGCTCTGGCCAACAAGCCGCGCCTGCTGCTCCTCGACGAGCCAACGGCCGGGATGAACCCGTCCGAGACCCTCCGGATGACCGACTTCTTCCGCAAGCTTCGCGCTGAGCTGGGGATCACCATCCTCCTCATCGAGCACGAGATGCGTGTCGTGATGGGCATCTCCGATAAGATCACCGTCCTGGACTACGGCCAGAAGATCGCCGAGGGGACGCCCCGCGAGATCCAGCAGGATCCGCGCGTGATCGAGGCATACCTCGGCCGCGGCGCCGAGGCGGTCCCATCGACGGCCCAGGACGTTGGCAGCCCGGCGGCGGGGACCTGATGGGTGCGCCCATCGCCGTCCTGTCCATCAACGACATCAACACCTACTACGGCAGCATCCATGCCCTGCGCGGCATCTCGCTCGAGGTGAGGCAGGGCGAGATCGTCGCGCTGATCGGTGGCAATGGGGCGGGCCAGAGCACCACGCTCAATTCGATCAGCGGACTCGTCCGGCCACGCAGCGGCAAGATCCTGCTGAACGGCGAGGACCTGAGCCGGTTCCAGGCCCACGAGATCATGGCCAAGGGCGTCGTCCAGGTCCCGGAGGGGCGTCGGATCTTCGCCCGGCTGACCGTGAACGAGAATCTCAAGATGGGCGCTTTCGTCGTGTCGGACAAGGCGGCCGTGGCGGAACGAACCGAGCAGGCGTTCGAGATGTTCCCGCGCCTGAAGCAGCGCCAGAACCAGGTCGCCGGGACGCTCAGCGGCGGTGAGCAGCAGATGCTGGCGATGAGCCGAGCCCTGATGTCCGATCCCAAGGTCCTGCTCATGGATGAACCGTCCATGGGCCTGGCGCCGGTCCTGGTCGACCAGATCTTCGATACGATCCGCCAGTTGCACGAGCGTGGGACGACCATCCTGCTGGTCGAGCAGAACGCCCGGAAGGCCCTGGAGATCGCCGACCGCGGGTACGTCATCGAGACCGGGCAGATCGTGCTGGCCGACCGCGCCGAGAACCTGCGCGACAACGAGATGGTCCAGAAGGCCTACCTCGGCATCGACTGACCGGAGCTATGGCGTGGCGGCCTCCGGCCCCGGCCACGGGAAGGTTACCTTCCCCACCGTCCGGAGGTCCCCGATCCGCAGGACGGGCCGCCCGGTAGTCGTGTCGTGGATCGTGATAGAGGTGCCCCAGTCCGCGGGCCCACCGGTGGCGGTCTCCCTGGGTCGACCGATCGCCGCGAGCCAGCGGCCGTCCTCGAACAGGGTCACCGACTCGTAGGACGCCAGGGCAGGCCAGCGCTCGAGCAGCTGGAGGGTCTGCGTATCGAAGACCCAGATCCCGGAGCTGCTGCCCGGATCCGACCCGGTCCCGATGGCGAAGAGGAGCCGGCCGTCGGGCGACCCGACGAGCGCCCTCGCCCGCGGACCGTCGGTTGCCGGCCGTCCGTCGGACCACGTCGTCGGGGGGCCGGGAGGCGGACGCTGGCCAACGGTGAGGACCTCGCCGGGGTTGTCCCGGTCGCTGGGCGCTGAGCCGGCGCTGCGCCACCCGCCGCGAACGAGGTCCGCGGCGAGCAACATGTGGCCGACCGGATCCCAGGCGTATACGACACCATCAACCACGTCGATGAGCGGCTCGTCCGCATCCGGCTCGGACGGGCCATCCACGGCGGGACCCAGTTCACGGCCGGCAAGGTCGTAGCGGCGGATCTCGAAGGACGCCAACAGATCCGAGGTCGGATAGCGGCATCCTTTCGCGATGATCGCCGGAGCAACGAAGGCGATCCACGAGCAGTCCTCGCGCGGCGTATTGGCGATCGCGTTGGCGACGACGACCCGTCCGAGCGTCGGGCCGTCCAGGCCGACGATCCAGGCATGTCGCGCGGAGGACGGTGCCCCGAACGAGGTTTCCTGCTCGATGGTCGACATCACAAGGACATGGCGGCCGTCCGGGGCGATCCGCAGCGTGGGCCGCTCGACGGCGCTGACCTCCGACCGGTCCGACTGCGGGGCCGAGATCAGGTCCACCATGTCGACGATCGCAGCCTTGCCAAGGTCGATGACGTCCAGGCCGATCTGCCACTTCGTAGCCGAGCGGATGGCGCGAGCCAGATAGGCGAACCGGCCGTCCAGCGACGGCTCCAGGGCGACCTGCGCAGGGCCGGTCGGGCGACCGATGCTGTCGAGACCGTTCACGACGGCGACCGTCGTTCGCGAGAGCTCGCGCAGGTCATCGTCCACGCGCACTAGGTCGAGGGCAGTCGGATCGCCCGACTCCGTCCCGGACGGTTGCCAACACAGGCACACCGTCCCACCGCGAGCCCCTCGCAGCAGGAGGTCTCGGCCCGGTCGGGCCAGCGCCTCGTCGGTGAGGCGGGCGCCGGCGACCCGGAGCCAGCGCACGGAACCCGCCTCCACTAGGACGTTGTCGAAGGGCGCCGCTGGCCCGCTGAACCACTCCTGCAGGGGGAGCGCGGTCGCGACCGGCTGGACGTGGGCGAGCGTCGGGGTCGGTCGGATCGTCTCCGCCGTCAGGCTGGGCAGCGTTTCGGGCGTCAACCGGGCGACCGCGAATGACCCCACCACCACAACCACGACAAGACCGGCGACCAGCCGCGGCCGTCGGCCTCCGCCTGGCGCGACGGGCGTTGCCGCGAAGCTGGAGCCGCCGGAGTCGGTCACCGCCAGACCCTACACCGCGCGCCGTGGCGGTACGTCTTTCGTCGTCCGTTACGCGCCGGAGCCATCCGAGGAACGCTGGTTCGGAACCGAGATCATCACGATCGAAGGCGAGCCGACGCCTCAGGCGTCGCCATCCCGGAGTCCGGCGCCGGGAGGGCGTCCGATCCGGACCCTTGCGACCTGACCCGGCGATGCATACTGTGGTCCTCGTCAGCAGCCGCAGCGATCACGTCCGTTGATGCGGCGGGAGCGACATGGAGGAGACGATGACCAAGCGAGGACGAGCGGCGTCGC
The DNA here is from genome assembly GCA_030647575.1 of Candidatus Limnocylindrales bacterium. Taxonomy (GTDB): domain Bacteria; phylum Chloroflexota; class Limnocylindria; order Limnocylindrales; family CSP1-4; genus SPCO01. The sequence goes on from JAUSJS010000125.1 coordinate 4,358, forward strand.
TTCTGGCGGCTGCCCTGCTCGTGTCTGCATGCACCAGCGGCGGGGTATCGCCCAGCGCCGCCCCGCCGAGCGAAGCACCGGCCACGCCAGCCGCGGCCACGCCAGCCCCGGCACCGGCCACGCCGATCCCTGGCGGTCTGCTCGACATCGTGGTGAAGGCCGGCGAGATCCGTGTCTCGACCGACCCACAATACCCGCCGCAGTCTGAGCTCAAGCCGGACGGCTCGTACGAGGGCTTCGACATCGACGTGGCGACCGAGATCGCGAAGCGGATGGGCCTCGGCGTGAAGTTCGAGACGCCAACCTGGGACACGATCACCGCGGGCAGCTGGGGCGGCCGGTGGGATATGAGCGTCGGCTCGATGACGATCACTTCGCCGCGCCAGAAGGTGGTCGACTTCAGCCCGGCGTACTACTACACGCCGGCCCAGATGGCCGCCAGCACGGCCTCGGGCATCACGACGCTCGATGGCCTCGCCGGCAAGGCCGTGTGCGTCGGCGAGGCAACGACCTACCTCGACTGGCTGAATGGCACCCTCGATTTCGGCACCGAGTCCCCGCAGACGAAGCCGCCGACCGGGACCACCGCGACGACCCTGGGCACGGACCGCCTCTGCGCCGAGGCGTGGAAGGCAGGCCGCGACGAATTCCAGGGGTGGCTCAGCTCGAGCACCACGGTCGACCAGGCGATCAATGACGGCCTGCCACTTGTGAAGGTCGGCGATCCCGTCTACTCCGAGCCGCTGGCGGTAGCCGTCGACAAGAGCGGCCCCGATCCGACCGACTTCATGGCCAAGATCGACGAGATAGTCACCGCCATGCACGCGGACGGGACGCTGACCAAGTTGTCGCAGAAGTGGTTCGGCACGGACCTGACCCAGAAGCTGGGCGGCTAGCCAAACTGGGCTGACCAGTGCGACGGGGCGCGCGATCGCGCGCCCCGTCGCACTGGTCAGCCCAGTTTGGCTAGCCGCCCAGCTTCTGGGTCAGG
>JAUSJS010000128.1 GCA_030647575.1 Candidatus Limnocylindrales bacterium
CATGGCGGTTCCGACGAATCTTCCCCGAATCAGCGGACGATTCCAGGGATACTGGAATCCTCGCCATAACTCTGTTGCGTAGACCAGGGTGGCTGGAACCTGGTAAGCGTCCGTGGCCAGCAACGCTGCCCGGCCGCCAGGGTTTGTTGGACCCGGCTGGATCCGACCCCGAGGCGCGCGATTGTGGCACGCGCGGCGACGGGCCCGCTCGGCTTCCGTCAGACTCCTGCCGGTGACCGACCTCGACCCTGTCATGCTCCGTACGTCCGGCCTCGGACGTCGCTTCGGTTCCCTCTGGGCGATCCGCGACATGAACCTCGAGGTCCGGCGGGGCGAGGTCCTCGGGCTGCTGGGCCCGAATGGCGCCGGCAAGACCACCACCGTGCGGCTGCTCACCGCCCTAATCAGACCGAGCGAGGGCAGCGCGTCAGTCGATGGCTTCGACGTCCGGGCTCAACCCGACGAGGTCCGCGCCCGGGTCGGCATCCTGACCGAGACGCCCGGCCTGTACGAGAAGCTCTCGGCAGCGGCCAACCTCGACTTCTTCGGCCGGCTCTACAGCCTGGACGCGGCGACGCGCGCCGAGCGCATCGAGCGCTACCTCCGTCTCTTCTCGCTGTGGGAGCGCCGTGACGACCCGGCCGGCACGTTCAGCAAGGGGATGAAACAGAAGCTGGCCATCGCCCGGGCGCTCCTGCACGAACCGGCCGTGGTCTTCCTCGATGAGCCGACGGCGGCACTGGATCCGGAGGCTGCCTACATCGTCCGCGAGGCGATCGAGGGCCTCCGGCGCTCCGGACGGACGATCGTCCTCGCCACTCACAACCTGGACGAGGCGAACCGGCTGTGCGATCGGGTGGCGTTCGTGCGCGGCGGCCTGCTGCGCGTCGATTCGCCGGCCGACCTGCGCGGCGCCGTCGGCGTGCGCGGCGTGGAGGTCGCCCTGGCTCACGAGCCTGGTCCCGAGCTGCTCGCGCTCGTTCGCGCCGTCGATGGCGTCGCCGCCGCCGAGTCGCTCGATGGGCGGCTCGTCGTCACGGCCGCCGAGCCGGCCCGGGTCACGCCTTCGCTGATTCGCGCCCTGGTCGCGGGAGGCGCCGACATCCTCGAGGTTCGCGAGCGGGCGACGACGCTCGAGCAGGTCTACTTCGAGGTGATGGGCGTTCGAGCCGAACACGGCGAGGCGGCCTGATGCGCGCCTCGATCCTACGCACGATCCTGCGCCGCGAATGGGCGGAAACCGCCCGCAACCGCTTGCTGATGGCGACGATCCTGGTTCCGCCGATGATCCTGACAGTTGCCCCGATCGCGCTTTCCGGGGCGGTCGGGGAGCGTGCGCTGCCGGCCGAATTCACCAGTCAGATCCTCGCCCAGCGTCCCGAGTGGGCCGCGTTCACGCCGAAGGAGCTGGCCGGCGCCTTCACGGTTCAGCAGTTCCTGGCCTTCTTCCTGTTGATGCCGGCGTACATCCCGCTGTCGATCGCGACCTTCTCGATCATCGGAGAGAAGCAGGCGCGAACCCTCGAGCCGGTGCTGGCGGCCCCGGTCCGGACCGTCGAGCTGCTGACCGGCAAGGCGATCGCCGCGCTGGTTCCCGGTGTCCTTGCCGGGTGGCTGACCTACCTGGCCTTCGCCAGCCTCGCCTCGGTCGTCTACGGTCCGAATCTGTTCGGGGTCGTGACGGACCCGAGCTGGCTTGTCGGCGTCTTCGTGCTCGGTCCGGCGGTCGGGCTCTCGTCGGTCGTCGCCGGCGTCATCGTCAGCTCGCGGGTGAACGATCCGCGGGTGGCGCAACAGATTGGTGGCGTGATCATCGTGCCGATCGTGGGGGTGACCCTGCTGCAGGCCACCGGGACGGTGCTGGTGGGCGCGGCCGGCTACCTGGCGATGGCGGGGATCGTCCTGATCGTCAGCCTCGTCGGCCTGCGAGTCGGGGTCGCCTTGTTCGATCGGGAGGCGATCCTCACTCGCTGGCGCTGAGTTTCTGGCCGATTGTTGGCCTATCCCCGTAGGCCAACCCGGGGTATCATCCGCCGATGGCTGAACCCGCGTCCCGCACCAATTGGCTGATCTTCCTCGCGCTGGGCCTGATGTGGGGCTCGAGCTACCTCTTCATCAAGCTCGCCGTCGACGACTTCGGGACGTTCACCCTGGTCGCGCTTCGCCTGGCGATCGGGGCAGCCTTGCTCTGGGTCGTGATCCGCTTCGCCGGTCAGGCGTTGCCACGGGAACCACGGATCTACGGACACCTCGTCGTGATGGCAGTCGTGAACATCGTGATCCCGTTCGCGCTCATCACCTGGGCTGAGCAGTCGGTCGACTCGTCACTGGCGGCGATCCTCTCGTCGGCCGTACCCCTCTTCGCCATCGTCATCGCCCCGCTCTTCCTGCACGACGAGCCGATCCGGGTGAACGGCGTGATCGGGCTCGGCGTCGGATTCGTCGGCGTCGTCGTGCTGACCAGCCATGACCTGTCCATCGCCGATGCGGACCTCACCGGTGAGCTCGCCCTCCTCGGCGCGGCGCTCAGCTATGCGATCGGGGCCGTCTACGCGCGGCGCAACATGCGCGGCGTGCCGCCGATGATCCCGGCGGTCTTCCAGGTGACCTTCGCGATGCTGATCTCGGGGGCGATCGCGATCGTCCTCGAGCGGCCGTGGGAGGCACGCCCGGATGCGGAGGCGGTCTTCTCCATCCTGTGGCTCGGTGTTCTCGGTTCGGGCTTCGCCTATCTCGCCGTCTTCCGGCTCCTGGCGAGCTGGGGTGCGACGCGGACCACCCTGGTGGCCTACGAGATCCCGGTCGTGGGCATCGTGCTCGGCTTCCTGGTCCTGCAGGAGCCGATCGACGGGCGACTCCTGATCGGGACGGCCCTCGTGGTCGGTGGTGTGGCGCTGGTCAACAGCCGGTTCGGGCGGCGGCGGTTGTTTGGGCGGGTGCCGCCGGTCGAGGCGACCTGACCCGATCCCTGCCGGTGAAACGTCGCCGTCGCCGGCCGTGACACACTGCCATCGGAGTTCAGCTGCCGATCGCCAACAGCAGTGCGCCGCCCACGATCAGCACCGACGCGCCGACGCGCCGGCCCACCTCGGCCCGATCGGCGGCCTCTCCCATCCGGACCGAGCCCCAGGCGGCCGCGAACACCGTGGCCGACTCGCGCAGGGGCGCCACGCCGGAGAGCGGCGCGACACTCAGCGCTCCGAGCACGCACAGGTAGGCGCCCAGCGTGAGCCAGCCGCCGATCGCCGCGTGCCGGGTGCCGGCCGCGCCGTAGCGCAACAGATCGCCGCCCGCCACGAACGCAATCCATAGGACGAGGACGACGGAGCAGGTCACCCACAGGATCGCGGCGTATGGCACCGGCGCGATCAGGCGCGTCCCGACCCGGTCGATCGCCGTGTACGTGGCGATCG
>JAUSJS010000134.1 GCA_030647575.1 Candidatus Limnocylindrales bacterium
CAGGCCCTCGACGCGACCGTCTTTCACTACCGTGATAACAACGGATTCGAAGCGCATGCCGTCGTGCAGCGACGCGATGGCAGCTGGGCTGCCTTCGAAATCAAACTCGGCCAAATGGCCATCGATGACGCAGCGGCCAACCTCAGGCGCTTGGCAGACCGGGTCGATACCGACAAGCATGGCAAACCTGCGGTGCTCGCGGTCATCACCGGGTGGGGATTCGGCTATCGCCGTCTGGATGGTGTCGCTGTGATCCCAATCGGAGCACTCGCGCCCTGATGCTCTACAGAGGTCGGCTGTCCGCCTATTCACTGACCGGGTCCCGACCTCCCGATGGCTTCGAGCACGAACACCGGGATCTGCCGGTCCGTCTTCGTCTGGTACTTCGCGTAGTCGGGCCACGCTTCGACCGCGCGCTCCCACCAGACGGCTTTCTCGTCGCCGGTGACCTCGCGCGCCGTGTAGTCGCGTTTGGTCGCGCCGTCCTGCAGCTCGACGTGCGGGTTCTTCTTGAGGTTGTAGTACCAGACGGGATTCTTCGGGGCGCCGCCCAGGGACGCGACCACGCGGCACGCTCAGCTGGGCTCTTCGCGACGAACGGTTCCGACGCGATCGATCGACCGGTCGAATGACGCCACGACGCCAACGCCGGTGCGCTCCGCGCTGGCGACAAGGTAGGCATCGGCGAAGTCGAGCCGATCGACGTCGTAGACCTCGACCGTCCGCTGCAGGAGCTCCGCGTCGACGACGTTGATCGTTGGGAAGGCCAACAACGCGCGCAACGCCTCCGCGACCTGGGCTCGGGGCGCCTCATAGAACGATTCGAGGACGTAGGTGACCTCGGCGACGATGAGGTCCGCCAGCAGCAGCTCGTCTGCCCGCTGGAGGTAGCGCGTCGCCCTGGCCGCCTGGGATGGCGGATCCCCGGTGAGATGTCGAATCAGTACATTGGTATCGACGAACGCCGTCACCGCCGCCGCTCGGCGCGTGCGCGTCGGGTCTGGCGCAGGACGTCAGCCCAGGGGGTCGCCCGCTTGGCCGCAGGGACCTTGACCGAACCGGCCAGCGCGAGCAGGTCCGGAGTCCGCGCCAGCACGGCATGATCGCCCACGACTCGGAAGACAACCCGGTCCCCCTCCTCGAGGGAAAGCGCCTCGCGTACCGCTCGAGGGACCGTCACCTGCCCCTTCGAACTGAGTCGGGCCGAAACCTCCATCTCTGTCTCCTTACTCTATGCGCAAGGTAAGGATAGCATGGCTGTGCAGACGAGGCTGTCGAGCCCAGCCGGTCTCGGCGGCTCGATACCAATCCGCGAGAGACCGGATCCGTGACCGGAACGGCCGCGGGTAGACTTGCGCGGAGGGCGAGCGGGCATCCCCGCGCACGCGCCGTTCAACCCAGGACAGGCTGCGTCCATGCGAGCGCCCATCGCTGTATCAGGCGCGACCGAGAGCGCGCAGCACGGGCTCGAAGGCGCGCAGGGTCGCGACCGTGTTCGGTAGGAGATACATCTGGATATGGCTGACGCCGAGCGCCGCGAAGGCGCGCATCCCCTCGGCGATCTCGTCGGGCGTCCCACGCAGCGGTTGTGCGATGTCCGGCCCCATGCTGGCAGCCCGAGCCGAGCGCGAGGATCAGCCGGCCGCCGCTGATCTCATCGACCGTGTCGGCGATCTTGGCCAATAGCGCCGGATTGCGGTAACCCGTGCAGGTGACCAGCGGGGCCAGTTCGACACGCTCGGTCACGGCCGCCAACCCGGTCAGGGCCGACCAGCACTCCCAGACCCCCTGCGGCGGCTCGCTCGTCGCGCCCTCTTGATAGAGTAGATGATCGACGAACCAGAGCGAATCAAACCCCATGGCCTCGGCGGTGCGCGCCATCTCGACATAGTCGACCCAGCGCGCCGTGCGCCCCCCATGTCCCGCTCGCCCTCCGGCAGGATGATGCCCAGCTTCGGGACCCCGGCGGGCAGGTTCGTGGCGGTCATGGGTCAGGCCTCTCACTCGCACTTCGCGCCGGTCATCGGCGGTCGACCGCAGGATACGGTGCGGCAGTGCGCCTGATCTCTGGGCGCGCCGCGGCCAACGTCTTCTGTGCCGCCAAGGCGGCCGACGGCGCGTCGCCCTGGCCCGTTTCCCGCGCGGGTCGATTGACAATCCTGGCCGGTTGTGACTATATCTGGCCATGAGACAAGTGAAGATCGCCGAGCTCAAGAACCGTTTGTCCGAACATCTTCGTGCGGTCGAGAACGGCGCCGAGGTAGTCGTCATGGACAGGAACCGCCCGATCGCCCGAATCGTGCCCCTGCCTCCGCCTGGTCGGCGAATCCGGCTCCTCCAGCCGAGTCGCAACTTTCCGGAAATCCGCGATCGGCGCCGCACCCGCGCCGGCTGGCAGGTCACGTCGACTGAGCTCCTCCTGGAAGAGCGACGAGAACGTTGAACGTATACGTCGACTCCTCGGTCCTCCTCCGTATCGTCCTCGGTGAACCCGATCGCCTTCGAATCTGGCCCACGATCACCACAGCCGTCTCCAGCGAGCTGATCCGGCTGGAATGCCTGCGCACGATCGATCGCGCTCGGATTCGACTCGGCCTCGAGGACCGGCATATCGCGAAGTACCGGGCAGATGTGCTGGAGGCGGTTGACGCGTTCAGTCTGGTTGCGCTGGATTCGATCGTGCTCGAGCGAGCCTCGGAGCCCTTCCCGACGGCCCTGGGCTCTCTGGACGCCATCCACCTGGCCAGCGCCTTGCTGATTCGTGGCGACCTCGCTGGACTTGCGTTCGCGACTCACGACGATGAGCTCGGCACGGCCGCACGAGCGACCGGCTTCCAGGTTCACGGCATGTCTCGCGGAATCTGAGTACGGCCGAGGAGATCGTCGAGGAGCGCCACGCTGTCGGGGTCGACGCGGTCGCCGAGCAGGTCGCCGATCATCCGTCCAGCCCGGGTCATCGGGAGCCCGAGTTGCCCAGCTCGCTTGTGGAGGGCCTGAGGGGGCGTCGGCGCCCCCGCTGCCGACCGACGTTGCGAACCTATACGTTGTGAATAGGCTAGGCAACATCAACGTATAGGTTGACAGTCCTTGGGACTGACGCAGCTGGCGCCAACGAAGAACGGAGACGGCTACGCGGCGACCTTCGAGATCGCCATCTCGACCGCGTGATCAGAACGTAGCAGACCGCTCCGCGCTGATCAGCGGGGCGGGATGAGCCCTACCAACGACTCCACCCGCGAGTGGTCGGCAGGCGGGAGGTCGTGATCGACGAACACAAGGATCCGGGTTTTGCCACTCACCCAGGAGAGCTGCTCTCCGATCGGCTTGCCCGACGCGAAGCGAATCTGGAGGCCGATCGCTCCACGAGGACCGGGGAACACCTCGTTGGCGAATTGACAGGCGTATCGGTTCGCGAACGCGTGGAATTCGAGCGCGCCTTCAGACGTCGCGAACCCTTGGGCCGCGAACTCCAGGTGATCGTTCGGGCCATCCCAGGAACGTTCATATCCCGTGACCAACCCGTCGCGGGCCAATTCCTTGCGGGACTCCTCGGGGTTCTTGCGCCCCTGGGCGACCTCCTCGAGCGTCGTCGGCCCGTCCAGCGTCAGTCGGTAGCCAGGCAATTCCGGCGGCGGCATCCATTCGACGGGATCAGCTTCCACGGGTTGTAGGTTTCGCGCGGCCAACAGCACCTCGACTCGCTCACATGGAGTCTGCGTCGCCACGGCGACGACCGCTCTTGGCGCGACAGCGACGCTAGCGAGGAGGAGCACAGCGAGGAATCCAGGGAGCCTCTGGCGCCCGCCGGGTGAGCGCTCACCGAAGGGTTGAGAGCTTCCCACCTCGACCGAAGCCTGCACCAGAACATTGGCCGGACTCGCCTGTGCCAGCTCGTTCGGCCTTGGCTCAGGGGAACGCGAAGGCCGCGGTCGACTCATCGACGACCACTCTCGAATGGCGGCTGTTGATCGCATGAGTACCGTGCCGCCGAGCCACAGGATCAGCGCGCCCACGCGGATGGAGTCTGGAGGGGCGAGCCAGGCCTGATACAGCGAGATGACCAGGAATGGGATCACCAGCGCGATCAGCGTGATTCTCGCAGCTCGGCGAGCCCGCCCCGCCGGCGCGACGGCATCGGCCTGGAACCACTGGATGCCCAGCAAGGAAGCCGCGCCCGCGAATGCGACGACAACCCCGAACACATCGGCCCAGGACAGACCCGGGATGGGACCCATCAGCAGCCAGGATCTGGACCTATTCGCGGGCCGCGCGACGGCGCCGCGCCAGTCGTGATGCCCGCGACTGCCTCGGCGATCACGCTCCGCCCTTCGATGGGCCCAGGATCGCCACCGCGCTCGAGATCCCGATCCCTACCCACGCCAGCACCGACGCCGCCAGGAGCCTGAAGTCGCCGATCGAGAGCAGGTTGATCCCCAGGCGATCGCCCAGCGCGTCACCCGCCCACGCGCCCAGGATCGCGGCGCCCACGATGATCGGCAGTCGACCGCCGGCAGTGCCGCGGATGAGTACGTAGAGCGAAGCGTGGAAGACGCCGACCAGGATGGCCAGGATGAGTGCCGGTTCGACGCTCACACGCCCGCGCCGACGAGCGCAGCGGTCGCCCTCGCTCGGTCCGCCGGGTCCGCCTGATCCACGGACTCGTGGGCGGGTCCCCGTGTGACCGGTCGCGCGATGCGACCGCCACCCAGGACGACCTCCCCGTCGTACAGGACCGCCGCCTGGCCCGGCGCGGCGGCCCAGACCGGCGCGTCCGTCTCAACAATCCAGCGCGCCGACCGGCCCGCTCCGGGCGCAGGTCGGACTGTGGCCGGGATCGGCGTCGCGCGATGTCGGATGCGAACTTCCGCCCGGAATGAACCACCGGCGGGCGGACAGCCGGCCACGAAGGTCGCCCGCTCGAGCTCGATCGTGGTCGTCTCGAGGTCCTCACGGCGACCGAGCGTGATGGTGTTGGTCAGCGGGTCCATCCGGCTGACGTAGCGCGGCGAGCCCAGCGCGACCCCGAGTCCCTGGCGCTGGCCGACCGTGTAGGCCGCAATTCCGCCGTGCTCGCCGACCCGCTCACCATCGTGGTCGACCAACGGCCCCGGCGACGGTGTCCAGCCCGCCCGGTCGCGCAGCGCGTCGCGGTAATCGCCGCCCGGAACGAAGCAGATCTCCTGGCTCTCCGGCTTCTCCGCGGTGGCCAGCCCCAGCGAGCGCGCCACATCCCGGACCTCCGGCTTGGTCAACTCACCCAGCGGGAACCGTGCATGCTCCAGCTGATCCTGGCGCAGGCCGTACAGGAAGTAGGTCTGGTCCTTGTCGGTGTCGCGGGCGCGGAGCAGGCGAGCCTGGCCGTCCGGCCCGATGTCGCGGCGCGCGTAGTGGCCAGTGGCGACCGCCTCGCACTCGTAGAGATGCCGAGCCCGACCGAGCAGCGCCCCGAACTTGACGTAGGTGTTGCAGTCCACGCAGGGCGACGGCGTCCGGCCTTCGAGGTACGCGTCGAGAAACGGCTGGAGCACGCCGGCATCGAACTCGCGCTCCAGGTTCATCACGTAGAACGGGATATCGAGCTGCGCGGCGACGCGCCGCGCGTCATCGGCCGCGTCCAGCGAACAGCAGCTCTTCTTGAACTCGGAGTAGGTGTCGGCGACGTCGTGCAGCCGCATCCAGACGCCCACGACCTCATGGCCCTGTTCGTGGAGCAGTGCCGCGGCGACGGACGAGTCGACTCCGCCCGACATCGCGACGAGGACGCGACTCATACCGGGACGCCCTGCCCCAGCGGATCCGCGGCGACGGCAAACGAGCCGAGCCGCATCGAGCCAAGCACGCGCGGGACGACCTCGCACGCCGTCGCGATCTCGGCATCCGTCGTGGTTCGTCCGAGCGACAGGCGCAGGGCGCCGCGGGCCTCCTCATCCGGGTAGCCCATGGCGGTCAGCACGTGGCTCACCTCGGTCGAACCGGTGGTGCAAGCCGACCCCACCGAGCAGGCGATTCCCTCGAGATCCAGCGACATCGCCACGGACGTTCCGTCAGTGTCTCGCGCGATGATCGAGAGGAGGCCGGGCAGCCGCTGCTTGGGATGGCCGGTGACCTCTGTCCCAGGTGTGGCCAGGATCGTCTTGGCCAGCTTGTCCCGCTGCCGTCGGAGCCGCGCGACTGTCTCGGGCCGCTCGGCGCAGGCCAGCTCGTACGCTGCGGCCAGTCCCACCGCGCCGGCCACGTTCTCCGTTCCGGCCCGACGATGCCGTTCCTGGGTGCCACCCTGCTGCTGGGCGAGGATGTGCGTACCGTGCCGGATGTAGAGGGCCCCGACGCCCTTCGGTCCCTCGAACTTGTGCGCACCGAGCGACACCATGTCGGCCCCGAGCGCCTCGACGTCGAGATCGACGTAGGGCGCGGCCTGGACGGCATCGACGTGGAGCAGGACGCCCTTGCGCGAGCGGACGACGGCCGCGATCTCGGCGATCGGCTGGATCGTGCCGACCTCGTTGTTGGCCAGCATGATCGAGACCAGGATCGTCCGGTCGGTGATCGCGGCTTCGAGTTGCTCGGGATCGACCCGCCCGTAACGATCAACCGGCAGCTCCACGATCTCGAAGCCGAACTTCTCAACGTAGCGGAGCGTGTGGCCCACGGCATGGTGCTCGACGGCGGAGGTCACGATTCGATGGCCATGCGCCTTACCGGCCCAGGCGGCGCCCTTGAGCGCGAGGTTGTTCGCCTCGGTCCCGCCGGAGGTGAAGACGATCTCCCGGCCCTGCGCGTTCAGCCGGGTCGCGACCCGCTCGTGCGCCTCGTCGAGGGCGGCCCGCGCTGCCCGCCCGAAGCTGTGGGCCGAGCTCGGGTTGCCGAACGCGTCCGTGAGGTACGGGAGCATCGCGTCCAGGACCTCGCGCCGGAGCGGGGTCGTGGCCGCATGGTCGAGATAGATCGCCATGGCCGGGATTGTACGCCGGGACCCCATCGCCCCCGACCCACCATTGGGAACCGCAGCTAGCCTGCCGGGGCATCCTCGCGTTCGGCGGCCCGGCGCAGGTCCTCGGCCCTCCCGACCTCCCGGCGCCGGTCGTGCTGCGACAGCGCCCGCTTGCGCAGCCGAATCGAGAGCGGCGTCACCTCAAGCAGCTCGTCGCCGGCGATGAACTCTAGGGCGCTCTCGAGGGTCATCGGGCGGGGTGGGGTGAGCCGCAGGGACTCGTCGTGCGAGTGGGTCCGGATGTTGGTGAGCTTCTTCTCCTTGGTCGGGTTGACATCCATGTCACGCGAGCGTGAGTTCTCACCGACGATCATCCCCTCGTAGACCTCGACCCCGGCGCCGACGAACAGCACGGCGCGCTGCTCGAGGTTGAACAGCCCGTAGGCGTTCGAGGTGCCGGCCCGATCGGAGACCAGGACGCCGTTGGTGCGGTGGGTGACGTCGCCGGCCCACGGTCCGTAGCCTTCGCCGATCTGGTGCAGCAGTGCCGTCCCGCGCGTGTCGGTGAGGAGCTGGCCGCGGTAGCCGATCAGGCCGCGGACCGGCAGCACGAATTCCAGCCGGACGCGGCCGTCGGCATCGGTCGACATCTGCTCCAGGCGCCCCTTCCGACCGGCCAGCGCCGACTGGATCTCCCCGATGTAGTCGGGTGGGATGTCGATCGTGATCCGCTCGTACGGCTCCTGGATCTCACCGCCGACCTGGCGAAGCAGGACCTCCGGTCGTGACGCCGTCAGCTCGAAGCCCTCGCGACGCATCTGCTCGATGAGGACGGCCAGCTGGAGCTCACCCCGTCCGCGCACCTCGAACGATTCACTCGACTCCGCCGGGCGTACCTCGATCGAGACGTTGCCGAGGACCTCCTTCTCGAGCCGAGCCTTGATCTGGCGGCTGGTGACGAACTTGCCCTCTCGACCCGCGAGCGGCGATGTGTTCGCCCCGAACGTCATCCGCAGGGTCGGCGCGTCGACGTCCAGGCGTGGCAGCGGTCGAGGGTCGGCCGGATCGGTCAGCGTGTCGCCGATCGTCACCTCGGGCAGGCCCGCGACGCTGACGATGTCGCCGGGGCCGGCCTGCTCGATGTCGACCCGCTCGATCCCGTGAGCGGTCTGGAGGCTCGTGACGGTGCCCGTGAGCGTGATCGTCCGGCCGGGCTCGACCGCCCCGGACGTGTCGTCCGCCTCCTCGCGCACAACGGCGATCCGCTGACCGGTCCGGATCTCGCCGTTCCAGATCCGCCCGACCGCCATCCGGCCGACATAGTCGTTGGCCGACAGGTTCGTGACCAGCAGCTGGAGCGGATGACCCGGCGTGTACGTGACCGGCGGGGTGACGTCGACGAGCAGGTCGAGCAGCGGGCGCAGATCCGTCCCGGGATTCGTCAGGTCGCGGGTCGCCGTGCCGGCCTTGGCGTTCGTGTAGACGATCGGGAATTCGATCTGGTGCTCGTCGGCCCCCAAATCGATGAACAGCTCGTAGACCTCGTCGAGCACCTCCGCCGGTCGGGCGTCGCCGCGATCGATCTTGTTGAGGGCGACGACGACCGGCAACCGGCGGGCCATCGCCTTCTGGAGGACGTAGCGGGTCTGCGGCAACGGGCCCTCGGCGGCGTCCACCAGCAGCAGCACCGAATCGACCATCAGCAACGAGCGCTCGACCTCACCCCCAAAATCGGCGTGGCCCGGCGTGTCGACGATGTTGAGCCGGACGCCGGCGTGATCGACCGTCGTCTGCTTGGCCAGGATCGTGATCCCCTTCTCCCGCTCGAGATCGCCCGAGTCCATCACCCGATCCACGACGGCCTGGTTGGACCGGAAGGCGCCGGTCTGGCGGAGCATCGCGTCGACGAGCGTGGTCTTGCCATGATCGACGTGGGCGACGATCGCGACGTTGCGCAGGTCGGCGCGGGTCGCACTGGCGGAGGGGCTCGATGTGGCGTTGGGCACGGGCGGACGGATCTCCAGGTGGAGGGGACAGCCGATTGTGCCATGGAACGCTCGATCTGGGCCTACGGCGGCCCGCTACACTCGTTCCGATGACTGTCGCCGCCGTGATCCTGTCCGCCACCGCCGAGGGTGCCCTGGCCGACACGCTGGGTCAGCCGCGCGTCCGGCGGCTTGTGGATCTGGCCTGGTCCGGGGGCGCGCTGCCGGTCTTGGTCCTCTCGCCCGATCCCGACGGTGCCGTCGCGGCCGCCCTCCAGGTGACCGAGGCGATCTACGGTTCCCCTGCCCCGCCCGAAGCCGGACCGGTCGGTCAGATGGTCCGCGGCGCCGAGCTCGCGATGGCTGAGATTCGCGATACGACCGCCTTTCTGCTCTGGCCGGCGCGGATGATCTGGGTGGGGCCGGAAACGATCACCTCACTGATCGAGGCGCACGGCCCGGACCCGACCACCGTGCTGCGGCCGGCCTGGCAGGGTGAGCCGGGCTGGCCGGTGCTCGTACCGGTCGCGCATCTCGGCGCGCTGCGCGCCGTGGCACCCGACCTCATGCCACCCGACGTCCTGGTGCATCTGGTCGCCGCCGTCCCGTCGAGGATCGTCGAGGTTGGCGATCCGGGTGTCATTCACGATGCCGGCACGGCCGCGGCGGATCTGCCGGCCTACGAGGGACCGCCGGACCCACCCGCCGGCCACACCCACGAATGGGGCGCCGACGTTGCGAGCGAGGCCGGTCTCACCGAGCCGTAGGGTTGCGGCGGGGGCTGCGGTCCGGGTAGGCAGCGGTCCGGGCGGGCCGGAGCAAGACTCGCCGGTCCACCGCGACCCTGAGTCAACACCATGACCTGAGCTACGCGATCCCAGCCCCCTGGCGGCGAGTTCGCGACCTCCAGGCGCGCGATCGCAACGAGCGTGGTCAGCGGGCCGTCCTGGCCTCCCACCGTCGCCTGTGAGTCGCGGCACGGCCGGAGCCGCCAGACTGTGACCTACTCCCCCGCCACCGCACGCCCCGCCCGGCTCGCGGCCAGGCCATCTCGAATTCGGGCGATCGGCAAGGTCGCCGCGGCGATCCCGCCGATCACGAATACCACACCGAGCAGCTGGGTGCTCGAGGGTGCCTCACCGAGCAGGATGACCGACAGGATCACGGTCATGACCGGCTGGGCGAGCAGGATGATCGAGGTGATGACGGCCGGCAGTCGTGGCAGCGAGATCGAGATGAGCAGGTAGCCCGCCGACTGCGAGGTGACCCCGAGGATCGCCAGCCAGGCCAGGCTCTCCAGCGGCGGCGCGGGGTCGAGATCGCCGCCAACACCACCCACGATCGACGCGGCGAGCGCCACGAAGACGGTGGCGACGGCGACAGGTCCCGCCGGCCGGCGTGGATCGCGGAGGCCGCGCCGAATGACCAGCAGGTACCCGGCATAGCAGAGCGCCGTTCCGATCCCCAGGACCACGCCGAGGGCCGGGTCGGCGCCGTAGGCATCCGCACCGATCGCCCCGGAGATCAGGACCACCCCGACCAGCACGACCGGCAGCGCGAGCAGGGTCGCCCGCGAGGGCCGCTCACCGAGCAACAGCCAGGCGACGATGCCGACGATGATGACCTGGAGGTTACCGAGCACCGTAGCAAGCCCCGCGCCCACGGCTTCGATGGCATGGTGCCAGAGGAGCAGGTCGCCGGCGAAGAAGAGCCCGGCAATGGCGGCCAGGCGGATCGTCGTCGACGGCAGGCCCCCGTAGCGGCGCTGCTCCGCCAGCCCGACCAGGGCCAGCAGCGGCAATCCAAAGAGCGCCCGGTAGACCGTCCCCGTGGACGGCGAGACCTCCGCGTAGCGGTAGAAGATGCCTGAAAACGAGATACATGCGGCACCGAGCAGCGCAGCCAGCCGCGGGCGCCTGGCGAACCAGTCGAGCGCTTCGAGCAGCGCGCTCAGGAGTAGAGCTCGCCGGCGAGGTACTTCAGGCCCGAATCAACCTCGACGGTCGCCACACGGGCGCCTTCACCGAACCGCCGGGCGAGCGTCATGGCGGCGCTGATGTTCGCGCCAGTTGACGGCCCGGACCAGACGCCTTCCTCGCGCGCGGCTCGTCGCGCCGTCTCGAACGCCGTCGCCGTCGGGACCGCGATCACCTCATCGATGTCGTCGGGGCTCACCTGCGGCGGGATGAACCCCGCTCCGCCGCCCTCGATTCGGTGGGTGCCAGGCTGACCACCGGAGAGCACGGCCGACTCGGCAGGCTCGACGGCGACCCGATGCAGCGACGGCAGCCGCTCCCGGAGCGCCCGCGTCGTCCCGACGAATGTACCGCCCGTGCCGACGAAGATCGCGACGGCATCGATCCGCCCCTCGAGCTGCTCGAATAGTTCGCGCCCGATCGCCTCGTAGCCGTGGGTCATGTCGGTGTTGTTGAACTGGTCGGTCTGGTAGGCGCCGATCTCGGCGGCGATCTCGGCGGCGCGGGCGCGCATCCGCGGGATCAGCGTCGGGGTGATGCCTTCCGGGCTCGGCAGCAGCTCGACGTCGGCCCCGAACGCCCGCATCGTCTTGATCTTCTCCGCGGCGAAGGCATCTGAGCTGACGATGTGCAGTGGATAGCCCTTGATCGAGCAGACGAGTGCGAGGGAGGAGCCGGTGCTCCCACCGGTGTACTCGACGATCGGCTGACCAGGCCGGAGCTTGCCCGCCCGCTCGGCGCCCTCGATCATCGCGAGGGCCATCCGGTCCTTGTAGGAGCCGGTCGGGTTGTATGACTCGAGCTTGACCCAGATCTCGGCCATCCCCGCTTCGACGAGGCGGCTCAAGCGCACGACGGGCGTCCTCCCGATGGCGGCGAGGACTCCGGGCCGATCGGGCGTCACGTCTTCGACCCCGGTCAGCTGCGCTTCTCGGGGACGCCCACGAAACGCAAACCGAGCTCCTCGTACTGGCTCGGCTCCGGGGCCGACGGCGCTTCGAGCATCAGGTCGCTGCCCGACTGCGTCTTGGGGAAGGCCATGACCTCGCGGATATTTGTCTGATCAGCCAGCAGCGCCGCCCAGCGATCGATGCCGAGGGCGATCCCGCCATGCGGCGGCGCGCCGTACTCGAAGGCTTCGAGCACCGCGCCGAACTTCTCGCGCATCGCCTCGATCGTCTGCCCCTGGAGCAGGAACGAACGCTCCAGCAGCTCACGCCGGTGGATCCGGATCGATCCGCCGCCAAGCTCCCAGCCATTGAGGGCGAGGTCGTACTGCAGTGCGCGGGCGCGTCCAGCCGGATCATCGGGAGCCGGCCGCGCCGGGTCGCCGGAGGTCGTGACGAGGAGCGCCTCGTCCTCCGGGAGCACGTCGCTGAACGGATTGTGGGTGGCGTCCCAGCGCTTGTTGTCCGTGTCCCACTGGTACATCGGGAAGCGGTGGACCCACACGTAGGCGAGCACGTTCGGATCGGCCAGGCCGAGCCGAGCGCCAAGCTCCACCCGGAGACGCCCGAGGACCTCCGCCGTCGTGTCCGCGTCGTCGGCGACGATCAGGATGAGATCGCCCTCGGCCGCGCCGCTCCGCTCGATCAGCGCACGTTGGGTGTCGTCGGACAGGAACTTCGTGATCGGGCCCTTGATCTCCCCGCCCGCCGCGAGGGCGAGATGGGCCAGGCCCTTGGCCCCGAAGCGCCGCGCGCGTCCGGTCAGCTCGTCGATCTCCCGCCGGGTCACCCCGGCCATCCCCGGGGCGACGATGGCCTTGACGCGGCCACCAACTGCCAGGGCCGAGTCGAAGACGCCGAAGCCCGAGGCAGGCGCCCCGTCCGCACCGACGAGCGCCGGCGCGAGGTCGACCAGCTCCATTCCGAAGCGAACGTCCGGCTTGTCCGATCCGAAGCGCTCGAGCGTCTCCTCGAACGTGACGATCGGGAACGGCGTCTGCAGGATGGGCCGGTCCGGGACGGTCGCCCAGGAGACCTCGATGGCCATCGCCTCGACGAAGCCCATCACCGACGCCTCATCGACGAAGCTCATCTCCAGGTCGAGCTGGGTGAACTCGGGCTGGCGGTCGCCGCGCAGATCCTCGTCGCGGTAGCAGCGGGCGATCTGGAAGTAACGGTCGATGCCGCCGACCATCAGCAGCTGCTTGAGTTGCTGCGGGCTCTGCGGCAGGGCGTAGACGCTGCCGGGCTGGAGGCGGCTCGGGACAATGAAGTCGCGGGCGCCCTCGGGCGTGCTCTTGATGAGCGTCGGCGTCTCGATCTCGAGGAAGCCATGGGCATGGTGGACCTCGCGGATCGCCTGGACCATCCGGCTGCGCAGGAGCAGGTTTCGCTGCATCGGCTCGCGCCGGATGTCCAGGTAGCGGTACTTGAGGCGAACGCTCTCGTCAACCGGGGCGTCGGGCTCGTTGATGTAGAAGGGCGGAGTCTTCGCCTCCGACAGGATCGTCAACTCCGTTGCCCGAAGCTCGATGTCGCCGGTCGGAAGCTTGGCATTCTCGGTCCCGGCCAGGCGCGCGGCGACCTCGCCGAGGACGCTGATGACGAACTCGGGACGGACGCGGCTCGCCGCCTCGAGCACCTCGGGCGGCGCATCCTCACCATCGACCACGACCTGGGTGATCCCGTGCCGATCGCGCAGGTCGATGAAGATAAGGCTGCCGTAGTCGCGCCTGCGATGGACCCAGCCGGAGAGGCGAGCGTCCGAGCCCGCGTCGGCAGCCCGCAGTTGGCCGCAAGTGTGGGTGCGATAGGGCGTGGCGAGACTCGGGCTGGGATCGGTCATGGCGGCCGTATCGTAGCCGGTCGCCGCCGGCCCGCGGCGACCCGACCGGATCAGTCGAGCGTCGACTCGTCCTTGGTCTGACCGGGCGCATCGTCGCGGCCGTGGCCCTTCCCTGGCTTGCCGTCGGCCTTCCAGTCCTTCCAGCCCGGGTGGATCTTGCCGACGACCCTCGGGCCTCCCGCCCACGGCGGCTTCCCGGCCAGGCGCAGCGCTTTGCCGTCGATGGTGTCCACGTCGAGCTCGGTCTCACCCTCGCGGTGCGTGCCCGCCACCTCGACCGATTTCCCGACAAACGCCGCCAGGGGATTGTTGTCCCGCCAATACCACTTCGGCCCGGCCGATAGCTCCCAGGTCGTGCCGCCGACGGTCATCGTGTACGTCGGCCTACCCTTCTCGTCGGTCGTTCGGTTGACCGTGCCGGTCAGCGTCAGGGCGGTCTCAGGACCCTTGTCGGCCTTCGCCCCCTTGTCCGGGCGGGACTGGCCGGGGGCGCCGGCGGAGGGCGATGGATCGGCACCGAGGACGGGGATGGCGAGGAGGACAAGGGCGGCAACGACACCGACCGCGAGCAGACCGAGGCGTCGATCGTGGGAGTTCACCCGACGAGTCTCTGCCGGCAACCTTGCGAACGCAAGGTCGGCAACTGCGGACCAGGCCCCGCCGGTGCGCCGGGTCACCGGATTCTGGGTGGGCCGAGGGCCGCCGGCTATCCCTCCGTTCCGGTCAACCCCGCTTCAGCGGCCCGGGCCGAGGGCACGACCCGCCGCCGGCGGTCGTGGAGCGCATCGTGAATCTCGGCGTTGCTCCGGGCGTCGGCGATCTCGCCGGGCAGATGCGAGTGCCCATTGAGCGCATGGTCGATCGCGAACGGCATCCGCTCCGAGAAGAGCTCGGCGAAGCGCTCGACCAGCTCTGGATCGAACTGCATGCCGCCGTGCCGGCGCAGCTCCTGGAGCGCCGCTTCGTGGGAGATCGCGTCGCGATACGGGCGGCCGGCCACCATCGCCTCGTAGGCATCGGCGATCGCCACGATCCGCGCCCCGACCGGGATCTCCTCGCCGGCCAGGCCATGCGGGTAGCCGCGGCCGTCGTACCACTCGTGGTGGTGGAGAACGATCGTGGCGGCGTCGCGCAGGGCGCCGGCCTGCTCGAGGATGACCTGGCCGATCTTCGGATGCTCGGACACGATCCGCCACTCGGGGTCGTTCAGCTCGCCGGGCTTGGTCAGGATCTCCTCGGGGATGGCGAGCTTGCCCAGGTCGTGCAGGAGGCTTGCGACCCGGATGCGTTCGATCTCGCTCTCGGGCAGCCCGAGGCCCAACGCGAGCTCGACGGCAGCACCGGCGATCATCGCGGAAGGCCTACCGGCCCATCCGGGACGCGCGTCCAGCGCTGCCGTCAACGACTCGGTCGCCGCCCCGAAGGCGGCCCGGCCGACCTCGATCGCGTGGCTGCGGGCGCTCGGCGCGATTGCCGCCCGGCGTACCAGCCCGTTGTCTTCGAGCTCGTGGAACACGTAGACCTGGTCGCGGCCGAGCGCCTTGGCGGTGTACATCGCGTTGTCGGCGTCCCGCACGAGGGCCTCGAGCTCGAGATGACCACCGAACCCGCCGGCGACGCCGGCCGACAGGGTCGCGGCGGCCCGGAAGCCGTCCTGCAGGACGATCTCGTGGCGGCCGACCAGGCGGCGAAGCTTCTCGGCGAGCGACGCCGCCGCATCGACGTCCGTCTCCGGGAGGACGACCAGGAACTCCTCGCCGCCGAACCGGCCCACGACGTCGACGGTGCGCAGGTTGGTTCGGAGAATTTCGGCAATCTGGCGGAGCATGACGTCGCCGGCGGCGTGACCGTGCGAGTCGTTCAGCCGCTTGAAATGATCCAGATCGACCATCACGACCGAGAGCTGGTGTCCGTAGCGGGCCGCTCGATCGATCTCCTTTTCGAGCTCGGCCAGGATCGCCTGGCGGTTGAGCACGCCCGTGAGCTGGTCAACGGTGGCCAGTGTCCAGACCTCGGTCAGGCGCTCGGCCAGCTGGCCGAAGCTCGCCCGTAGATTCGGATCCTGGATCCCCTCGGCCTTCGCCAGGTAGCGCGCGTCCGTCGCCGACGCGAGGAGGTCAAGCAGATCGGCTGTCCGCTTCGTCTGCCGGCGGACGACCGTAAAGGCGAAGCCGGCCGCCCCCAGCAGCGCACCGATGAGCGCGATCGCCACGGCGGCGTAGGTCAGCGCCATCTCGGGCGCCAGGTCAGCGAGTTCAGGCATCAGTGCGGTGGTACTCCCCGGCATGAGCATCGCTACTCAATGGGCGAAGGGTGACGCGGTGGGCGTCCGGGCACCATGAGCCGATAGTCCCGGTTCGGTGCTCGGCCGACGCTGCCCTGGCTCTGCCGGCCGGCTAGAGTGGCCGAATGGTCCACGCCATCGATCAACTACCGCTTCCGAACGCCGTCCTCTTCGACCTGGACGGCACGCTAGTCGACACCGTGGACGTGCGCATCTCGGCTTGGGAGCAGGCGCTCGAAGCGGCGGGCCTGCCAACGGGTCGCGACGAGCTGGCGCCGCTGATCGGGCTCGACGGGAAACGCCTGGCTCGGGAGATCGCGACGCTCGCCGGC
>JAUSJS010000139.1 GCA_030647575.1 Candidatus Limnocylindrales bacterium
GCCGAGGGGTCCATGCTGGCTCCCTACTTCCTGCGCGCCGCGCCGCTGGTGAACCGCCTGCTCCCAGAGGCCTTCCACGAGGCCATGGAGACGCTCAAAACCATCGCGACGCCGACCGCGCCGTAGCGCTCCAGACGGTCCCCGCAGGCGTCCCGAAATGTGGCAAACTCGGGGTGCGCTCCTCTTGCGAGGAGAAGGGCGTGCCGTGGGGACAGACCGCCGGGCGCTGGTGCTCAACCAGAACTACGAGCCGCTCAACGTCTGTAACCTGCCTCGAGCCTTCCGCATGGTCTTCGGCGAGAAGGCCGAAGTGATCGAGTACGACCACCAGGTGATCCGGACGGTGCGGACCGAGTATCGCGCGCCCTCCATCATCCGCCTCCAGCACCTCATCCGCCGTCCGCGGCCACGGGTCAAGCTCTCCCGCCGCGAGGTCTTCACGCGCGACCGGCACACCTGCCAGTACTGCGGCCGGCAATCGCACGACCTGACCCTCGACCACATCGTTCCGCGCTATCGAGGCGGCACCCACACCTGGGAGAACCTCGTGGCGGCCTGCAAGCCATGCAACCACCGCAAGGGCGGCAAGACCCTCGAGGAGGCACGGCTGCGCCTCGCTCGCGCGCCGTTCGAGCCGCGCAGCGATATCTACTCGCTGTTCACGCCATACCTTGGCGACGATCGCAACGAGGCCTGGCGGACGTATCTCTTCCTGGGACGCAACTGACGGCCCTCGGGGGCGCGATCCCGGGCCCGGTCCGCGCGTTGCTCCAGACCCTCTGGGATGCCGGCCAGGCCGCGTACGTCGTCGGTGGCTCGCTGCGCGACGCTGCGCTTGGCCGTCCCGCGGCCGACTGGGATCTGGCGTCCAACGCCCGGCCCGAGCGCCTCCTCGAAGTCTTCCCCGGCGCGGTCTACGAAAACCGCTTCGGGACGGTCGGTGTCCGCCGTGACGGCGAGGTCTTCGAGATCACGACGTTCCGAAGCGACCACGAGTATGCCGACTTCCGGCGCCCGCATCGGGTCGAGTTCGGCGACACGATCGAGCTGGACCTGGCCCGCCGCGACTTCACGGTCAACGCCATGGCCTGGGGTGCGCGTGCCGGCGAGGTGCCCGGGCTGGTGGACCCGTACCGGGGTCTTTCGGACGTCGAGGCTCGCGTCCTCCGCGCCGTCGGCGAGCCCGGCACGCGATTCGAGGAGGACGCCCTCCGGATGGTGCGAGCCGTCCGCCTCGCGGCGACCCTCGAGCTCGGCATCGAGACTGCGACGCTCGCCGCATTGAAGGCCCGCTCGGCGCTCGTGGCGCACATCTCCGGCGAACGGGTCGCGACCGAGCTGGACAAGCTGCTGGCGGCATCGACGCCGTCGGTGGGCTTGCGACTGATGAGCGACACCGGGCTGCTTGCGCCGGTCTCGGCCGAGCTGGCGAAGCAGCGCGGGATCGCCCAGAACAAGGTGCCCGGCGAGGATCTCTGGGACCACACGCTGCGAACCGTCGACGCGGCGCCCGCCGGCCGGCCCGTCGTACGACTGGCCGCGCTCGTCCATGACATCGGCAAGCCGGCCACCTTGGCCGAGGGGCACTTCCTGGGACACGATGCCGTCGGGGCAAGGCTGGCAGGGACGTTCCTCGACCGACTTCGCGCGCCCCGAGCGGTTCGCGAGCGGGTTGTCGCGCTGGTTGGCCACCATATGTTCAGCTACGAGCCGAACTGGTCCGACGCCGCGGTCCGCCGGTTCATCGGCAAGCTGCATGCGCTCGGGACCGGCGCACTCGACGAGCTGCTCGCGCTGCGCGAGGCGGACAACATCGGGTCAGGCCTGCCTGCGGAGGCAGGGCGACTCGACGAGCTGCGCGCGCGGATCGTGGCCGAGCTGGCCGCCGAGGTCGTGCTCGACCGGCGAGGGCTGGCGATCGATGGCGACGACCTGATGTCCGAGCTCGGCCTGTCGCAGGGTCCGCTGCTCGGGCACATCCTCGAAGAGCTGATCGAGCGAGTCATCGTCGATCCCGCGCTCAACGATCGACCGACACTCCTGCTGCTGGCCCAGGCCATGCTCGCGGAGGACGGATGATCGAGCTGTTGCTCCAGGCCGAAGGGGCGCTGTCGCTGGGGTTGCTTGACCGCGCGGAGACGCTCTACCGCCAGGTCGCCAGTGCCGATCCGCGAAACTCAATCGCGGTCGTCGGGCTGGCGCGGGTCGCGCTCGAACGTCGCAATGAGCGCGAGGCCCTGGAGCTGGCGAAGCGGGCGCTCGCGATCGATCCCGAGAATGTGGCCGCGCAACGGATGGTCCAGCGCCTCGAGGAGGTGCTGAGGTTCCGCGGGGTGGACCTTCCAGCGCCGACCGACGACGTGCCGACGGCGCCAACTCGGAGGCGCTCGCTCGTCGATCGCCTGCTGCGGCGTCGGTAGCATCGCCCCGGCCTGCCCCAACGCTGACCGCGTATGGTTCGCGCATGACCCGTGTCCTCATCACCGGTGGAGCCGGCTACGTCGGCTCGGTCTCGGCCAGTGCCTTCATCGAGGCCGGTCACGACGTGGTCGTCCTCGATGACCTGACGACCGGCCACCGCGCCGCCGTCCCGGCGGGGGCCGTCCTGCACCAGGGCACATACGTCGACGGCGACGCGCTCGCTCGGCTGCTCGAGACCGAACAGATCGAGGCCATCCTCCATTGCGCGGCACGCTCGCTCGTGGGCGAATCGATCCGGGAGCCCGCCAGGTACTTCGGTGAGAACGTGGCCGGCGGCGTGGCGCTGCTCGATGCCGCCCGGGCGGCGGGCGTGGAACGCGTCGTGTTCTCCTCGACGGCCGCGGTCTACGGCGTCCCGGAGTCGACGCCGATCCCCGAGGAGGCGCCACTCCGCCCGATCAACCCGTACGGCGAAACGAAGCGGGCGTTCGAGAGCGCCCTGGCCTGGTACGGCCGGGCCTACGGCATGCGCAGCGTGTCACTGCGCTACTTCAATGTCGCCGGCGCCACCGAAGCTCTTGGCGAGGACCACCAGCCGGAGACTCACCTGATCCCGAACGTCCTGCGTGCCGCGGATGGCGGACCCGAGCTCACCGTCTTCGGTGACGACTATCCGACGCCGGACGGGACCTGCATCCGCGACTACATCCACGTCTCCGATCTCGCCCAGGCGCACTTGCTGGCGTTGGCCGCCACCGCGCCCGATGACTCGCGGACTGGCGAGCCGCTCGTCTGCAACCTGGGAAACGGCGGCGGGTTCTCGGTTCGCGAAGTGCTCTCCGCGGCGGAGGCCGTGACCGGACGAACGGTTCCCTTCACCGTTGGCGGGCGCCGGGCGGGCGATCCTCCCGTGCTCGTGGCGCGCTCATCTCGTGCCGCCCAGATCCTGGGATGGCAGCCGGCTCAGCCAAGCCTGGAGGAGATGGTCGGCTCGGCCTGGGACTGGCGCCGGGCGCACCCGGGTGGTTACGGGGAGTAGCGTGACGGCCCGCGCGGTGCCGAGCCCTCGACCCGGCCATCGCCAGGCACGAGTCATTCCACGCTGGCTGGTGTAACGGTCCGAGTCACGTTTGGAACCTTCAGCCAGGCTGGAAGGTGCGACCAAATGCCTCGGATCCAGGTGGCGTCGTTCGGCCGACCTGGTAGGACCGACGAACCTGAGACTCTACGTGTCTCGTTGACCAGCCAGGCTGGAAGCCGGCGCCCGCCGGCAGTCCCCTGCTGCCGCGGCGCCCGCCCCACGCCACTCCCGCCCCACGCCACTCCCTCTACCGAGGCTCCATCGGACCCGTGCCCGGCATCAGTCGCTCCGGTGGCGCCGCCGGTCCGAGACCGGATCCCGCCAGCAGCTCGCCCACTTCACCGGATCCAGCCCAGTCGTCGCGCACCGGCCAGATCAGCCACAGCCCGATGAACATCGTCACCAGCAGGCTCAGCACGGCGACCTGGTAGGCGCCGATCCCGATGGGCCCCAGCAATACGAAGATGGTCGCCCCGTAGAGCAGCTGGCCGATGACCTGGCTGCCTTTGCCGACCAGCCCGTACAGCCCGAAGAACTCGCCCAGCCGATCCGGCGGTGCGAGCCGGACCATCAGCACGCGATCGGCGACCTGGACGCCACCGAGTCCACTCCCGAGGATCGCCCCGGCGATCAGGAATGGCGCCAGCCCGGACGGCCCGAAGCCCAGCGCCACGCCACCGACGAGCAGGCCGACCGCCCACGAGATCAGCACCCAGACGAGCGTTCGCTTGGGACCCTGCCGATCGCACAGCCAGCCCCACACGAAGCTCATGACGATCGCCACCAGCGTGAGGCTCAGGAGGATGACGTTGGCCAGCGCCTCGGACACGCCGAGGACTTTCACCGTCACCACGCTCATCACGACGATGACCGTGTTGACCGCATCGGAATAGAAGAACCGCCCAACCAGGAACCGGCCGAGACCCGGCACCTCGCGCGCGTGGGCGATCGACTGACGCAACTGCCCGAAGGACGCCACGACCTCGGCCGCCGTCAGCCGCGCCCTCGACTCGCGCTCCGGTTCGGGCACGATGGCGAAGATCGGGATGGCGAACACCAGGAAGAGCAGGGCCGAAAGCCGGAATCGGTCCTCAACCGGAACGTCGAGCAGGAAGATCAGCAGCCCAACGGTGACCGTCCCGCAGTAGCCGATGGCCGTTCCGAGCCCGGACAGCTTCCCTCGCGACTCCGGCAGGCTGACCGTCTTCAGCGTCGCGTCGTAGTAGATGAGCGCCGCCTGATAGCCGAA
>JAUSJS010000159.1 GCA_030647575.1 Candidatus Limnocylindrales bacterium
GGACCAGCTCGGAGGCGGCTTCCATCGTTATTCGACCGACGCACACTGGCTGGTGCCGCACTTCGAGCGGATGCTCTACGACAACGCCCAGCTCGGGCGGGTCTACGTCCACGCCTGGGCGCTGACCGGGGACGAGCGCTACCGCGCGGTCGCGACCGGCACGCTCGACTACATGGCGCGCGAGCTGGCGACTGCCGACGGCGCGTTCGCCGCGAGCCACGATGCGGACACCGAGGGCACGGAGGGCCTCACGTTCACCTGGCGCGCGGCCGAGATCCGCGACGTCCTCGGCGATGACGCACCGCTCTTCACGGCAGCCTACGACGTGACCGACGAGGGCAACTGGGAGGGCGTCACGATCCTGAGCCGGGTCGCGTCCGACGCCGAGCTGGCCGAGCGCCACGGTCTCGCGGCGCCCGAGGTCGCGACGCGGCTGGCCGACGCGCGAGCCCGGCTCCTGGCTCGGCGCCGCGACCGCCCGCAACCCGCTCGGGACGACAAGGCCCTGGCCGCCTGGAACGGCCTGGCGATCGCGGCGTTCGCTGACGCGTCGGTCGCGCTCGAGGCCGTCGACCCGGCTGCCGCCGTGGCCTATCGAGGAGCGGCCGAGCGGGCGGCATCGGCGATCGTCGGCGGGCTGCTCGACGCCGACGGATCGCTCGGTCGGTCGTGGAAGGACGGACGGTCCGTCGGGAGCGGGGTGCTGGAGGACTACACCCACCTGGCCGACGGCCTCCTCGCGCTCTACGAGGCGACCTTCGACGAGCGCTGGTTCACGACGGCTCGGGCGCTTATGGATCGCGTGCTGGCGCATTTCCCCGATCCCGCCGGCGGGTTCTTCGACACGTCGGACGAGCACGAACGGCTGGTCACGCGTCCGAAGGACGCCCAGGACAACGCGGTCCCCTCGGGCAACGCGATGGCCGCCGGCGTGCTCCTTCGCCTCCATGCCTGGACAGGCGAGGGTGCGTATCGGGCCGCGGCGGAGCGGGCGATCCGGACGGTCGTGCCGTTGGTGGTTCGCTATCCGACCGGATTCGCCCAATGGCTCGTGGCGATGGACCTGGCGCTGCGCCCGATCGTCGAGGTCGCCATCGTCGGCCGGCCGGCTGAGCCGGCGACCAAGGCGCTCGTGGCCGAGGTGCGCCGCGGGTTCCGGCCGAGCCAGGTCCTGGCCGTGGCCGGTGACCCTGCGGCTGCCGCGATCCCGCTGCTCGATGACCGGATCGCCATCGACGGGCGACCGACCGCCTACGTCTGCCGCAGCTTCGCCTGTCGGCTGCCGGTGACCTCACCCGAAGCGCTGCGCGCCGAGCTCGACGCCGTGTTTCACGCGGTCGGTCCTGATCGGGGGGGGGGCGTGACGGAAGGACCCGTCGAACCCAGGCCCGGAGGGTCTCCTGACGTCGGATGATTCGATGACCGATGCCATTGACGACGGGCTTGACGCGACCGGGCGGGTCGCGGGATCGGACGAGGCGCGCGGTCCACACCTTCCGGACGCCCTGGCCGGGATTCCGACCGGCGCATGGGTCTTCAGCCTGCTGGCGATCGCCCGGCTGATCTGGTTCGTTCGGGAGGCGCACCTCGGTCCGGCGCCGGGGCCATCCGTCGTCCTTGCCTTCGTCACCGGAATCGTTCCTGCCGTCGTCGCGGTGCTGCTCCCGGGCGCCCTGCTGCTGCGGCACGCGGACGCATGGTCGCGAGCGCGAACCCTGCTCCTGGGGACCGTGCTCTTCGCCGTGGTGGAAGGGATGCGGGTCCTGAGTCCATCGCTCCAGCCCTTCTTCGAGCAGCTCACCCCAGGGAGCGAGGAAACGCCGTACCTCGTTCCGCTGGCGCTGCTGTACACCTCCGCGGAAGGGCTGCTCGCGATCTTCGCGGTGACCAACATCGGTCTCGGCCTCGCGCAGGCACGGCGCTACCTGGACCGCTCCGGAACGCGGCTGATCGTCGTCGTCGCGGCCCTGATCGTCGTCCTGGTGGCCGTCGAACGCGTCGTCTCGGTGAGTCAGCTCCCGTTCGACGAGATCCCGATGACCCCCACGGTCGCGGTCTATCTCGCCTCTGCCATCGTCCTCGGTGTCCTGTCGATCGCCGCCTGGGGGTACTTGGCGGCCACCTCGGTCCGGGGCGCACGGGCCGGGGAGGAGCCGGAAGCCGGCTGGACCATCGGTGCGATCGGTGCGTGCCTGATCGTGGCCGCGTTCGGTCTCAGCGCGGCCGGGAGTCTCGCCCGGCCGAGCCCCGAGACCCAGGACCTATTCAACAGCATTGGCCAGGGGATCTCCGTCATCTACACGCTCGGCTATCTGGGTCTGCTGGGCGGCCTGCTCCTCGGGTTGCCATCGCTCGAACCAATCGAGGACGACGAGGAAGACGACGTTGTGGGCGCGCTCCCAGACCTGGACCAGCCGGTCGACTAGGCGCGATCGACGGGGAGCGCGGCCGCCAGGTTGCGCAGGAAGTTGAGGCCCTCGTCCACCTCGGCGACCGGTGCGTACGGTCCGGGCATCAGGAAGCACGGCCGGCCACCGAGCGCCACACCGCTGAGCTGCCCCCACGACTCGCTGAGTGGACGCCCGGCACAGACCGAGGCCACTCGCTTGTAGACGAAGACGACCGCGGCCGGCCGCCACAGCGCGATCTTCTGCCAGAGCGGGCCGACGCCGGCGGTCAACTGGGCGTCCGTCGCCTCGTCGCGCGGGGTCGGCAGCTTGAGCAGGTCGGTGATGCCGTGGCCGGC
>JAUSJS010000161.1 GCA_030647575.1 Candidatus Limnocylindrales bacterium
CTGGGGCAGCTTCTGGAACCGCCGGGCCAGACCGGCCAGGGGCATCAGCGGCCGCGGGTCGAGGCTCGTCAGGTCGGGCGGCGTGATGGCCAGGATCGGCTTGATGAAGCGGGCCATCTCGACCATCAGCTGGCCGTATTCCTCGTACGCCTCCGCGTCGCTCGCGGACCAGCGGCGCAGCTCGCGGATCGTCCGGCCGTGATCGTTGACCTGCCACAGGTGGTCGTCGTGGAGCGGCGTGAACGTTCCGTCGAGCGGCAGGATGTCCAGCCCGTGCTTCGGCAGTTCGAGGTCACGAATGATCTCCGGCCGGAGCAGGGAGACGACGTAGCTGAAGACCGAGAAGCGGAAACCGGGGAAGAGTTCCTCGGTCACCGCGGCGCCGCCCAGGACGTGGCGCTTCTCAAGGACGAGCGTCTTCATGCCGGCGCGGGCGAGATAGGCCGCGCTGACCAGGCCGTTGTGGCCGCCGCCGATGATGATCGCGTCGTAGGACCGGGCCACTGAGCCTCCTCGCCCTTCGCCGCAGGTCACCGCGCGGCGGCGGGGCGGCTATCCAGCCTGCATAGGTTTCATGCAGTCTAGTCCAGCCGGATCACGCACCGCGCGGTTCATCCGGGCCGCCCATCGCAGCCGCTCCCCGGGCCGCCCATCGCGGCCGCTCGCTCCCCAGGACGGGGTTCCTGCCTTGTGTCCACCGTGTGGGCCTTGGGCGCGGTCAAGGCCCGACCGCGGCGGATCGCCGGTGTCAAGGACGGTCGGCTGAGCACGGATTTGACCGAGCGGGCGCTCCCAAGCCGACCCCACGACCGGTTCGAGGACCATCTTGGTGCCCAAGGCGCATGTCGTGGACCGATGACAGGAAGACCGCGCCGACCCGGCAGGGAGTGTGTGCTAGCATATGTGCAACGTATTCACACATGGAGTCGCACAATGGGACTCGTCCGTACCAACATCACCCTGCCCGAGGAGACACTCGCCCTGGTCGATGCCGTCGCCGGGCCGCGCGGCCGCAGCCGCTACATCGCCGACGTCGTCGCCAGGCAGGTCCGCCGTGACAACGCCCGGACGGTCTTCGAGAAATACGCCGGTGCGCTGAAGGATTCGGATACCTGGGGGCGGACACCGGAGGAGACCGACAGGCTGCTCCGGGAGGTTCGCGAATCGTGGGATCGTCCATGGATCTGGGAGGAAGGCGATGCGCTACGTCCTGGACACGACGCTGCTGATCGACCACTCGAAGGCTCGGCCGGGCGTCGCCGAACTCGTCGCGTCGCTGTTCGCGGAGTCGAGTGATCTGTACGTGTGCGATGTGGTCGTTGCAGAGGCCCTGAGCGGCGGCGACGCGATCCAACGGGCCACGATCGAATCCCTGATCCGGGCGCTCGAGTACGTGTCGACCCCGCCAGATGCAGCCGTCTGGGCGGCCGATTCGCGTCGGCAGCGGAGAGCCAGCGGCCCTCGGTCGCTCGCTGACGCCATCATCGCCGGCGTCGCCCGGTTCCACGACGCGACGGTCGTGACCCGCAACCCACGCGACTTCGAGATCCAGGGCGTCCGCGTCCTCGGCTACGGGTGACCTCCGGCCGCGGTGGCGCTGCTACGCTGCGGCGATGACCGAGCTGCACGCCGCGTTGGCCCCATGAGTGGCCGAATGGCGCGACGCCGGTTACCCGGAATCCGCGTGACTTCGAGCGCCAGGGGATCCGGGTGATGGGGTATGCCTGAAGCGCTTCCGAGGCGGCCGTGACCTCGCGCGTCGTGCGCGAGCGAATCGATCCGCGGTTGACGGCGTCGCTGTTCGCGAACTACCGCTCGGCGATCGACGCGCTGCTCGAGCTCGTCGACAACGCCGTCGATTCGCGCGTGCCCGATCGACCGTTGCGGGTGGACCTGGTCGTCCGGCCGGAGTCGATCGTGTTGACGGCGATCGGCGGGACCGGCATGGGACCGACCGAGCTGGAGCGCGACTACCTGCGCTGGGGTGCGTCGCGCAAGCGAGCGGGCGACCGGATCGGGCGCTACGGGCAGGGCGGCAAGGCAGCCATCGGCCATCTCGGAAACCGCTTCACGGTGACGGCCTCCCGAGCAGGCGATGAACGTGCGATCACGTTCGAGGATCCCGCCTATCGTGACCGCACGAAACTGCGGGTCTACGAGCTCCACGACCGGGCGAAGCCGGTCGATGCCGAGCTCGGGTACGTGCGGATCGAGATCGGCGACGTGGACCGGAAGGTCGACTTGCGACGTCTGCCGGGTCGGCTGGCCGAGGTCTATCGACCGCTCCTGGAAGGCGAGGCCCTGGCGCTGACGGTGAATCGGGCGCCGGTGGTCGTGTCGTCGTGGAAGCTGGCTGAACGGCACGAGGTGGCGGTTCGCGCCGGGGGGCGGATCGTTCGCGGCTGGTACGGGCTGCTGCCCGATCCGGCGCCACCGACCGTAGAGCCCGGGATCCGGATCTATCACCTGGGCCGTCTGATCGGAGCGCCCGAGTGGTTCGGGCATCCGGGGCCGGCACTGCATCCGGGCATGAACCGGCTGGTCGGCGAGGTTGAGCTGCCGCATGTGCCGGTGACAATGAACAAGTCCGACGTGGATCGCGACAGCCCGGAGTGGATTGCCGTGGAGGCACGCCTTCACGCGCTGCTCGCGCCGGTGGTTCGGCGACTGGCGCGCGAAGGCAGCCAGCGCGTCGATCCCGGCGCCTTACGGACGGCCGACCAGGTTCGCCGGATCCTGGCGCGCGCACTGCGCCTGCTCGAGTCGGGGAAGCTCTTCGAGAGCGAGCTGGGAACAGGTGGCGGTGAGGGGCCGGGCGGTCAGCTGACGCTCGCCGCCGCTGCGGCGGAGGACGCGCCGGACGAAGCCGAGCCGACCGAAGAGACGGAGACAGGAGCGCAGACACCCGAAGGCGAGGCTGAACGGCTGCCTCGGGCGCCGCGCCGTGCCGGCGCCGGGAGCGGTCGGGGTGTGGGCGAGGTCGTGGTGCGCGCGCTCGATCTTCGCCTGCGCAGCGCGATGGTCGTGGAGGACGGCGTCCGGCGAATCGTGATCAACTCGCGCTATCCGCTCTACGAGGTTCGCCGCGGTGATCTCTGGTATCAGCTCGAGACGGCGCTTCGCGAGGTGTGCGTCACGATTCCCGAGGCGACCGTGCCCGAGTTCGAGCGCAAGGTCAACGAGCTGATGCTCGTGTCGCTGTCGCTGACCGGCCGCCCGAAGCGGCGCAAGTCCAGGGCAACTGTCCGTCAGTCGAAGGGCGCGTGGGCCGGGTAGCGCCGGTCGGCCACCCGATCTCGCTACACGAGGCTCGAATCGATCACCGGTCGCGGCCGCAGCGTCCCGCCGGGCCCGGGGGGCGTGCCTCGAATCCAGCGCGGCCGGATCGCGGTCGGGCCGTGGCCGGTCCGGACCCGGGTCGTCGGTTCGAGCGCGAGGTCATCACCATCGCCAGCCGGACCGAACGCGCCGACATCAATCTCGGCATCGGTTTGCGGCTTGGCGAAGAAGTAGCCCTGGCCGTAGGTACAGCCAAGCGCGCGCATCCGGGCGGCCTGCTCGGCGGTCTCGATCCCCTCGGCCACGGTGCGGATCTCCAGGGACTGGCTCATCGCCAGGATCGCGCCGGCGATGGCGGCCGACTTCGTATCGGTGTCGGGGACCTGGACGAATTCGCTCGCGACCTTGAGCATGTCGACCGGGAACTGGCGCAAATGACTCAGCGAGAAATAGCCGGTCCCGAAGTCGTCGATGACGACGCGAACGCCCAGCCGACGCAGCGACTCGAGGGTGGCGATCGTCGATGGCGTGGCTTTGAGCAGCGCGGTCTCGGTGATCTCGAGGTGCAGCCGTTCCGGCTCGAGCGCGGCCCCGGTCAGCGCTTCCTGGACGGCCTCGACGAAGCGCGGCTGCTGGATCTCGCGGGCAGATACGTTGACACACAGGAACATTGAGCGGTGATCCGGACCCCAATCGCCCGCCATCCGGCAGGCCTCGCGGAGAACCCAGCGGCCGATCTGCAGGATCGCGCCGTTGTCCTCGGCAATGTCGATGAAATCACCAGGTTGGATGAGACCCAGCTCGGGGTGCTGCCAGCGCGCGAGCGCCTCCACGCCCGCCAGCCGACCCGAGTCGAGAGCCACGATCGGCTGGTAGACAAGGCGCATCTGGTCGAGCTCGACGGCCCGCTGGAGCTGGGCTCCGAGCTCGTGCCGCTCGCGGATCATGGCGTGCATCCCAGGATCGAAGACGGCGAACCCGGCTTTGCCGTTCGCCTTGGCGATGTACATCGCGACATCGGCGTTTCGGATGACGTCAGATGCGCTCTCGCTCGAGTCTCGCGCCATGGCGATCCCGATGCTCGCGGTGACATTGACGTGGTTCTCGCCGAGCACGAATGGCGCCCGAAGATCGTGGGTCAGGCGCTCGGCCATCACGAGCGATCGCTTGAGATCGGGGTCGTCCTCTGTCAGGATCGCGAACTCGTCGCCGCCCAGCCGCGCGACCAGGTCGCCTTCGCGGACCGAGCCACGGATTCGGTCGGTCACCGCCACCAGCAGGGCGTCGCCCTCGGCGTGCCCGAACGCGTCGTTGACGATCTTGAAGTCGTCGAGGTCGATGAACAGGACTGCGGTGCCCTCATTCCCAGACGTCGCGGCCGGACCTCGCTTCGAGGCAAGCAATCGTTCGAGGGTCAGATGGAACGTACGCCGGTTCGCGGCACCCGTCAGCGGGTCCCGCTCGGCGAGGTCCTGAACGTGGCGAAGGAGGGCGGCCTGTCGAAGATTGAGCGCAGCGATCGCGGACAGCTGCCCGAGGACGGAGGCGACCCGCCGCTCGACGCCAGCGAGAGAGCGGGAACGATGCTCGACCACGATCGCGCCAAGCGGGCGACCGTCGGCGATCATCGGTGAGATCAGGAGGTTGCCGGCCCCCGGAAGTGCCGCGGACAACACCGGGTTGTTCGCGCCATCGAGACGCCTGATCGCGAGAAGTTCGCGGCGATCCCAAGCCTTCTCGATGATGGCGTCCGGTTGGACCGCGACGGTGGGGACAGTGACGGCCCCGCGCGATGCGAGGACGATCATCTGGCCCTCCGAGGCGGCGACGATCAGTCCTCGGGTGAAGCCGAAGCGGTCCCCGAGGCCGTCGAGCACGGTCTGCGACTGGTGCACAGGATCCGTCGCGTCATCAAGCCGAGCGCCGATGTCGACGAGCGCCTGGAGATCCGTGCGCCGGTTGCGCAGCTCGCGCTCGTTGATCGCCGAGAAGACCGACGTGGCAAGGGCGAACAGCCAGAACGATGTCAAGTAGAGGACCGGCATTCGGTCAAACTCGATCGCCCGGCCAGGCAGGACGTCGACTGCGGGGACGAGCTGCGCTGCCTGCGCGTAGAGGCCGACGAACAGCAGCAGCGAGTGCCACAGCGCGACCTTCAACCCCGTTCGATAGGACGCGAGAAGCGAAACGGCGACCAGGTGGAGGTAGATCAGGAACCGCATCGGGCTCTGCGTACCGCCAGTCGAGTACATCGCCGCCGCGAGATAGAGGCCGTCCAACAGCAGCAGCGCGCTCAACAGGGCGAACCCGTGTACGGACGCCCGTCGACGAGCCCATTCGCCGAGCACGCTGGCAAGAACGTAGGCAGCGCTACCGGCTGCAAGCATGGACAGGGGCGCGCCCAGGACTTCGGGTCGGGCGGCGACCCCGATCACCACGATGGCGGCGAACGCCAGGCGTAACCCGAGCAGGTACGTGATTCGGTCGCTCAGAGCCGAGTAGTCCGCCCTGTCCCGCGCCTGTGTCACAGGTCGCCCTCATCCTCGAACGGGATGAATGTCTCCGTCGCCGCCAGCCGAGCCCGGAGCTTCGGGTCCCGCGCATCGAGGCGCGACTGGATGACGACAAACAGGAGCACGGCGAGCATCAGGGCGAGGGGGAAACTGAACGTCGATGCGACGTAGACCGCGGCGGCTGGCTTGACGCTGGCCTGAACTTGAAACGCGACGCCTGAGACGACCCCGAGCACGACCCCCATCGGCCCGGAGGACGACACGGTCGGGAGCTGGGCGATCACGGAGTCGGAGCGGCTTGGGGGGTTCGGCCGCGCTACGGACACTGACGCGAGCAACGGCTGGGGCGGCTCGTTGATTTGGCCGGG
>JAUSJS010000175.1 GCA_030647575.1 Candidatus Limnocylindrales bacterium
CACCGCCCACCCGGAACGCGCGATCCGGGCGGCGCAGACTGGCTTTGATGATCGATCCCGTGCGCCGAAGCAGTACGTCACCAGCCGCATGGCCCTCCGAGTCGTTGATCTGCTTGAACTCGTCCAGGTCGAGGAGCACCAGGGCGAGTGGTCGGTTGTGGCGCGCGGCGCTGGACCACTGGCGCTCCATCTCCTCCTGGAACGCCCGGTGATTCCCGAGGCCGGTGAGGCCGTCCAGGAGCGCCTCCGATCGAGCCTGGTCGTAGGCGTCTTCCAGGGAGCAGAGGGCTTCCTCCAGGCGCTCGGCCGGTTCGAGCACCCGGTGCGCCAGCCAGACCGTGAGCAGGCCGAGGACGATCGCGAGGCCGATGATGGCGAGCATCGGCGTGATCAGGAATGCTCCCGCACCGCGCGCCTGCCCGTAGACGACCGGGGTCGTGATCGCGATCGGGATCGCAAACATCGTGATGAGGGCCAGGAAGAGGCGCAGCCGGACGAGGCGGAGATTGGTGGATCCGCCCTTGATGATCTCAGCCGACGGCTGATCGCTGTACGTGTCGTCGCGGATGAGGACCCCTCCTCGATCGAATGTGGCCCCGGAGCACCGTTATAGTCCCGCAACCTTTGGTTGCAACGAACACCGTCGTACTGCCGCTCATGGGACCAATGGCGGCGCGCGGAGAAAAGGCGGACGACGATCCGGCGCCGACGGGCCCGCGCTCGACGCTCTGGTACGCTCTGAGGTACCCTCCGCACCCGCTTCAGCGAGCCGTCGCATGACCACACCGCGCACCATCGTCGAGAAGATCTGGGACGACCACGTCGTCTCGCAGGACCCGGGCGCGCCGGCCGTCCTGGCTGTCGATCTTCATCTCGTCCACGAGGTCACGAGCCCGCAGGCCTTCTCCGGACTGCGCGCGCGGGGGATCGGTGTCCGCCGGCCCGGCCAGACGGTGGCGACGGCCGACCACTCGGTCCCGACGACGGACCGGCGCCTGCCGATCATGGATGAGCTGGCCGCGGCCCAGATCCGCCAGCTTGACACCAACTGCGCCGAGTTCGGCATCCCGGTCCACGGCATCGGGGATCCGGCCCAGGGGATCGTCCACGTGATCGGCCCGCAGCTCGGGCTGACCCAGCCGGGCATGACGATCGTCTGCGGCGACTCCCACACGAGCACCCACGGCGCGTTCGGGGCCCTCGCCTTCGGGATCGGGACGAGCGAGGTCGAGATGGTCCTCGCGACCCAGACGCTCCTCCAGCGCGACCCGAAGACCTACGAGGTACGGGTCGACGGGCGCCTCACCCCCGGCGTCAGCGCCAAGGACGTCATCCTCGCGCTGATCGCCCGGATCGGGATCGGAGGCGGGACGGGCCACGTGTTCGAATACACCGGCGGGGCGATCCGCGGCCTGACCATGGACCAGCGGATGACGGTCTGCAACATGAGCATCGAGGGTGGTGCCCGGGCCGGCCTGATCGCCCCTGACGACACGACCTTCGAGTATCTCCGCGGCCGGCCGCACGCACCGCAGGGCGCGGCCTGGGATGCCGCCGTCGTCCGCTGGCGGACGCTCGCGACCGACGAGGGCGCCAGGTACGACCGCCAGATCACCATCGATGCCGACACGCTCGAGCCGATGATCACCTACGGGACCAACCCGGGGATGGGCATCCCGATCACCAGTCGCGTCCCGAGTCCCGAGGAGCAGACCGATCCCGGCCAGCGCCGAGCCCTCGAGCACGCCCTGGAGTACATGGACCTGCGGCCCGGGCAGGCGATCCTCGGCCAGAAGGTGGACGTCGTCTTCGTCGGCAGCTGCACGAACGGGCGGATCAGCGACCTGCGCCTCGCCGCGAGCGTGCTCAAGGACCGCCACGTCGCCGACGGGGTGCGCCTGCTCGTCGTGCCCGGCTCGGACGAGGTGAAGCGCGAAGCCGAGCGCGAAGGTCTGGCTGAAATCTTCAAGGCGGCCGGGGCCGACTGGCGCGAGGCCGGCTGCTCCATGTGCATCGCCATGAACGGGGACCAGCTGAATCCTGGCCAGTACGCGGTCAGCACCAGCAATCGAAACTTCGAGGGTCGCCAGGGCAAGGGTGGCCGAACCTTCCTGGCCTCACCGCTGACCGCCGCGGCGAGCGCCATCGCCGGGGTCGTCGCGGACCCGCGCCGACTGCCCGGGATCGAGACCCTGGCTGCGGTCGGAGGGCGTTGAGCATGGCCGACCCATTCACCGTCTTCACCAGCCGGGTCGTGCCGCTGCCGGCCGAAAACGTCGACACGGACCAGATCGTGCCGGCCCGCTACCTCAAGGCGACTGACAAGGCCGGGCTCGCCGACGCGCTCTTTCGGGATTGGCGCTACAACGAGGACGGCTCGCTCAAGGAACCACGCTTCGTGCTCGATCAGCCGGGGATGGCCGGCCGGAAGATCCTGCTCGTCGGTGACAACTTCGGGGCGGGTTCGTCACGCGAGCATGCGCCCTGGGCGCTGACGGCATGGGGTGTCCGGGCGATCCTGTCGACCTCGTACGCGGACATCTTCCGCAGCAACAGCCTCAAGAACGGCGTGCTGCCGATCGTGGTCGACGTCGAGACCCACGCCCGGCTCTTCGAGCTGCTGGCCGGGGACCCGGACGCCGAGCTGACCGTCGATCTGGCCGAGCAGGGCGTCCTCCTCCCGGATGGCTCGACGATCGACTTCGACATCGACCCGTTCGCCAAGCAGATGATCCTCGCGGACACGGACGAGCTCGGCTACCTGCTCTCGAAGGACGCCGAGATCTCGGCCTGGGAGGCGACTCACTCTCCGCGCGTCGACACGCTCGCCGGAGCGCGCTGACGCCGGGCGGGCCAGGAAACCGCGGCCCGGCTCAAGGCGTCGTGAGCTGACGCGCGAACGGGTTTGACCTGCCACACGCCCTCCCGGGTGGCATTCGGCACCACGAGCATTCGCTGGCAGGCCAAATCCGGCCGTCGTGCCACCCCGGGTGGCGTATGGGCCCACCTCGACCCTACAGCCACGCTAGTGCCACCCCCGGTGGCGTATGAGTCCGTGCCGTAACCCGCGCGCCACCGCGGCACCCTCGGGCCACCTGTGGGACGATCGGGCGGTGAACCCCCTCGACCTGATCGCCGTCCTGCTGGTGATCGTGGCACTGATCCTCGGCGCCCGATCCGGGGCGATTCCGCAGGTCGGTGGCCTGCTCGGGGCGATCGCCGGAGGCGCGGCGGCCGTCCTGCTGCTCCCGACGCTCGCCGATCCACTGTCGGAGGTCGACCCGGCAAGGCGGCCATGGCTCGTGCTCGGCGGGCTCATCGGAGCGGTCGGGCTCGGCGAGTCGATCGGCGCGGCGATCGGGCGCTGGGCCCAGCGCGGCCTGGGCAGCGGCCTGTTGAGCAGCGCGGATCGGATCGCCGGCGCGAGCCTCGGGGCGGTGCAGGCACTGCTGATCGTCTGGCTGACCGGAGGGCTCCTCGCGGAGGGGCCGCTCCCCAGGCTCGCCGAAGCCGCGGGCAGCTCGACCGTGGTGCGGACGATGTCGACCGTCCTGCCGCCGCCGACCGAATTCGCCGTCGAGCTCCGAACCTGGCTCGATTCGTCCGGGCTGCCCGACGTGTTCATCGGCTTCGAACCGCTGCCCGCGCCCCCGGTCGAGCGACCAGGCGATGCCGCGGCGGAGGCGATGGCGGCAGGGGCCGAGGCCAGCACGCTCAAGGTCGCGGCCGCGACCTGCGGGCTGTCATCGCTCGGGACCGGCTTCGTCGTCCGGTCCGACTACGTCCTGACCAACGCGCACGTGGTGGCCGGCGCGAGCAGCAAGGGGATCCGGGTTGGGACGCTGGACGGCCGACTCCTTGATGCGATTCCGGTCCTGTTCGACTCCGAGCTCGACGTCGCCCTGTTGCACGTCGGCAGCCTGGGCCTGCGCGCGCTTCCGTTTGCCGCCACGGACCCCGATCGAGGCAGCGCCGGTGCAACGCTCGGGTATCCGAACGGCGGTCGACTGACCGTCCTCGCCGCCGCGGTTGCCGGACGCTATCCGGCAACGGGGTACGACATCTACGGCGAGCACCAGGTCCGCCGCGAGATCCTGGAGCTTCGCGCGGCGATCGAGCGGGGCGACAGCGGCGGGCCGCTCGTGCTGTCGGATGGCACCGTCGGCGGGGTCGTGTTCGCCGAGGCGCGGACCAATCCGGACGTCGGCTACGCCCTCTCCCCGACAGCGGTCGCCCGAACGATCGCGCCCGGGTTCGGGCACACGGCGGCCGTCGACACGGGCAGCTGCGTGAACTGAGACCGCTCGAACCGCGGCCCCGGCGAGCCCCTACCATGCGCGTACGGGACTGCCCCGCACCGTCACGCCAGGAGACCCGCTTCGATGTCCGACGCGCCGACCCACTCCGATCCCGCCAAGCGCCACTCCGCCGCGATCACCGACGGACCGGATCGGGCGGGTGCGCGCGCCATGCTCAAGGCCGTCGGGTTCACCGACGCTGACCTGGCCAAGCCGCTGGTCGGCGTCGCCACCACCTGGATCGAGACGATGCCGTGCAACTTGAACCAGCGTCGCCTGGCCGAATTCGTCAAGGCCGGGGTCCGGGCGGCCGGCGGTACGCCGATGGAGTTCAACACGATCGCCATCAGCGATGGGGTCACGATGGGCACCGAGGGGATGAAGACCTCGCTCATCAGCCGGGAAGTGATCGCGGATTCGATCGAGCTGGTCGTGCGCGGCCAGATGTTCGACGGCGTCGTCTGCCTGGTCGGCTGCGACAAGACCGTGCCGGGCGCGGCGATGGCGCTGGGGCGGCTCGACGTCCCGGGGATCGTGCTCTACAGCGGAACGATCTACCCGGGCGTCTACAAGGGCGAGCGCAACGCCACGGTCGTGACCGTCTACGAGGCGATCGGGGCGTACCGAGCCGGCAAGATCTCGCTGGATGAGCTGTACGAGATCGAGAATGCCGCCTGTCCCGGTGCCGGCGCCTGCGCCGGCCAGTACACGGCCAACACGATGAGCACGGTGATGGAGTTCATCGGGCTGTCGCCCTCGGGCCTCAACGGCATCCCGGCCGAGGACCCGGCCAAGGAGGCCGCCGCCCAGCGGACCGGCGAGCTGATGATGGACCTCGTCCGGCGGGACGTGCGGCCGTCGTCGATCGTCAACCGCGAGGCACTCGAAAACGGTATCGCCAGCGTCGCCGCGACGGGCGGCTCGACGAACGGCGTCCTGCACCTGCTGGCGATCGCCCACGAGTACGGGATCGAGCTCGACATCGACGAGTTCGGCGCGATCGCGGACCGCACCCCGCTGATCGGCGACATGCGCCCGGGTGGCCGCTTTACCGCCACGGACATGTACGAGGCGGGTGGGGTCGGGCTGGTGATGCGCGAGCTGCTCAAGCGCCCGGGCCTGCTCCACGGCGATGCCCGCACGGTCGACGGGCGGACGATCGCTCAGATCGCCGGCGAGGCGGTCGAGACACCCGGGCAGCAGGTGGTCGTGCCGCTCGAGAGGCCGCTCAAGCCGACCGGCGGCCTGGCGATCCTGCGTGGGTCGCTGGCGCCCGAAGGCTGCGTGGTGAAGCTGGCCGGCCACGAGCGCCGCAGCTACAGCGGTCCGGCCCGGGTCTTCGATTCGGAGGCCGCCTGCTACGACGCGGTACGTGCCCAGCGAATCAAAACAGGCGACGTGGTCGTGATCCGGTACGAGGGGCCGGTCGGCGGTCCCGGGATGCAGGAGATGCTCCAGGTCACCGCGGCACTGGTCGGGGAGGGACTCGGCGATTCGGTGGCGCTGCTGACCGATGGCCGCTTCTCCGGGGGAACCCACGGCCTGATGGTCGGCCACGTCGCTCCGGAAGCCGCGCTCGGCGGCCCGATCGCCATTGTCGAGGAAGGCGACCGGATCGTCATCGACGTCGACCGCAAGGCCCTCGATCTCGACGTGCCCGCCGACGAGGTCGCCCGACGCTTCGAGCACTGGACGCCGCCTGCCAGCCGCTATCGGACCGGCGTCATGGCGAAGTACGCGGCGCTGGTCGGATCCGCCTCCCTGGGCGCCGTCACCACCGGACCGCGCATGACCGCCAGCCTGACCGCCAACCTGCGGGCCGGGTGAGCCCGGGACGGCCATCATGGATCGGACATGACCGAGCGCCAACCACAGCCGGCCCAGCTGCCGCCCGACCCGGAAGCCTACGACTCGGTCCGTGCCCAGCACGCCCGGGCGCGCGGCCTCGCGGCTCCGTACATCGCGGGCGGGCGTGATCCCGATCCCAAAGCCGGCCGGCGGGAAGAGCGGTTCTACGGACGCCTCCTCGTCATCATGGTCCTGGCGGTCGTGCTCGGCGGCTTCGTGATCGGGACCGTCATCGCGCTGCTGCAGGCGAACGGGTCGTGACCGCCAGCGCGACCGCGCCCTCATGCGAGCTCGACGAGACAGCCTGGCGGCGCGCGACCGACCGGCTCGTGGAGACGACCCGAGAGCTGATCAGAATCCCGTCGGTCAATCCACCGTCACCCGACGCGCCGAACCTCGAGCTCGTGGCCGCCCGCCACATCGCCGACCTGCTCGTCGACGCGCGCCTCGAGCCGGAGTTGATCGAACCGGTGCCCGGCCGAGGGTCGGTCCATGCCCGACTCCGTGGCGACGGGACCGGTGGCGCCCCGCTCCTGCTGCTGTCGCATCTGGACGTCGTGCCGGCGCCGGCCGAGCGCTGGAGCCACGACCCGTTCGCGGCCGAGCTCGCCGATGGCTACATTTACGGACGCGGCGCCGTCGACATGAAGAGCATGGTCGCGATGGAGCTGGGCGTCGTCAGGTTGCTGACCGACGCCGCTCGAGCGGCCGGACGCGACCCGGCCAGCGACCCGATTCCGGGCCTGCGTCGTGACCTGCTGTTCACCTGCACCGCGGACGAGGAAGCCGGCGCGGGCGCGGGTGCGAAATGGATCGCCGAGCAGCGCCCCGACTGGCTCCGCGCGGCCGGTGCTCTCAACGAGTGCGGCGCGATCGCGATGACGGTCGCCGGCCGACGACTCTATCCGATCCAGGTGGCCGAAAAGGGCTACGCGGCCTACCGGATCGCCGTCCGCGGCACGTCGGGTCACGGCTCGATGCCGCGCGAGGACAACGCCGCAGTCCTGGCTGCCGAGGTGATCCGCCGACTGGCTGTACCCGGGCCGACGCGGATCACGCCGGTCATGGCGCGCTTCCTCGAGCAGGCAGCGGCGGCACTCCCGCCGGACACGGCCGCGATCCTGCAGGGGCTGACGTCGGAGGCCCCGGAACGGGCCGAAGCGGCGCTCGCGGCGGCCTGCGACCCGATGTATGCCCGCGCGCTTCGCGCCCTGGTGCGCGACACGATCAGCCCCAATGTCGTCAACGCCGGGGTCAAGTACAACGTCATCCCGGGCGACGCGGAGGTGGTCGTGGACTGCCGGGTCCTGGCGGGGACGACCGAGCCGGACATCCGGGCGATGATCGTGGATCGCCTCGGCTCGGCGCTGACAGCGGCCTGCGAGATCGAGCTGATCGTGTTCGGGGAGCCCGTCGAGGCGCCGGCCGAAGGTCCGTTGTTCGACCTGCTGGTCGAGACGATCCGAGACCACGACCCGGAAGGAATCCCGCTGCCCGCGATGGCGCCGTTCGGCACCGACGCCAAGTTCACCCAGCTGCTGGGCGTGCCAACCTACGGGTTCTCGCCATTGATGCTCGACCCCGAGGAGCGCTTCCTCGAGCGCTTCCACGGGGTCGACGAGCGCGTCTCGGTGGACTCGCTGCGCTGGGGCCTCCCGGTGCTGTACGACGTGGTCCGCCGCTTCTGCAGCTGAGGGCAGCCGCAGAAGCGGCGGCGAACCGGCGGTGCTAGCGCTGCGCGGACGACCGTCGGCGTCCGAGCCAGGCGAACGTCCCGGCAGCGGCCAGGAGTCCGGCCAGCGCGAGCAGACCAATCGCGTCGGCGTTCCCGGCGGGAACGGCGGGCGAAACGGTCGAAGTCGGGGGCACTGTCGGCGCCGGCGGCGCCGCGGTGGGGGCCGGCGCAGGAGCCGGGACCGTCACTCCGACCTGGCCGCGGATCTCGCCACCCGGATTGAGCGAGGTGTGGATGTTGAAGTAGGTCGTGCCGGCGCGCATGGCGGCGACTGCCTGGACGTACGTGGTGACCGACCCGGAGGCCTTGAAGTCGGCGGCCGTGAGCGTCCCGCTAAATGGGCTCGGTCCGACGGCCAGCGGCAGGATGACCCCGCCCGCGACTCCGGCCGCGCCGGTGTGGAAGTGGGACGCGTTGGC
>JAUSJS010000179.1 GCA_030647575.1 Candidatus Limnocylindrales bacterium
CGCCGCGGACCGTGGCGCCCAGCACGATCGCGGCCGCGACGATGACCACGTTCTTGATGATGTACTGGCCCTCGAGCGTGGGCGCCCACGGGAAGTGGGTGAACGTTTCGGTCGGGAAGAGGACCAGCGGTGTCACCGTGCCGAGCATCTGGACGAACAGGAGCAGGAGCGTGACCCGCATGCCGCGACCGATGAACAGCCCAACGCCGATGGCGACTTCCCAGAGCGCGAGAGCCGGCAGGGCCGACGCCGCAGGCAGCAGGCCGCCGGTGAGCCGTTCGATCGTCTGGCCGGCCAGTGCCTCCGCGGGGCTGGCCCCAGGGATGAGCTTGAGCGCTCCGAACCAGAAAAAGACGATCCCCAGCGCGATCCGCAGCAGGAGCAATCCGTGCTCCGCCATCCAGCTGGTGATCCGCCGATCGGTTCGCTCGAACCGTTCTGCCATCGTCGCGTCCATCGCGGAGACCTCCTCTTCGTCGCTCCGGTTGTAACACGGAGCGCAGCGGAGCGCCGTCGGCGTCAGCGCCCGGACGCGATCTCGCGCTTGCGCCGGGCGACGAAGGCGTCGAGCGCCTCGGCAATCTGCGGATCCAGGGCGGGCGGCGCGGCCTCGGCCAACAGCCGCTTCCAGATCGTGTTGGCCCGCTCTGTCGCGGTTCGGGCGCCATCCGCCTGCCAGGTCTCGAAGTTGCGGCAGTCCGAGAGCAGCGGCCGGTAGAACGCGGTCTCGTACCGCTCGAGCGTGTGCGCGGCGCCGAAGAAGTGACCGCCGGGTCCCACCTCGGCGATCGCCTCGAAGCCGAGGCTCGCGTCGTCGACCGGGAACGGCTGCAGGACCTCCGACAGCATCTGGAGGATCTCGGCGTCAATGATCAGCTTCTCGTACGAGGCGGTGAGGCCACCTTCGAGCCACCCGGCGCCCTGGTAGAGGAGGTTGACGCCGCCCATCACGGCACCCCAGACGGCCATCTCCGATTCGTATGCGGCCTGGGCGTCGACGACGTTCGAGGCGGTCGTGTTCGAGGAGCGCCAGGGCAGCCCGTAGCGGCGCGCCAACTGGCCACTGGCGATGGCGCCCTTGACAGATTCCGGGGTCCCGAACGCCGGCGCCCCGGTCCGCATGTCCACGTTCGAGGTGAACGCGCCGTAGACCATCGGGGCGCCGGGCCGCACGATCTGGGCGAGCGCCACGAGGAACAGCGCCTCGGCGTTCTGCTGGGCGAGCGCGCCGGCCAGTGAGACCGGGCTCATGGCTCCCGCCAGGGTGAACGGCGTAGCGACCACCGGCTGGCCGTGCAGCGCCATCTCCATCAGGCCGTCGCCCATGGGGCCGTCGAGGCGCAAGGGCGAGTTCGTGTTGATCTCGGTCATCAGCGAGGGTTCGCGAAGCAAGGTCTCGCGGTCGACGCCGCGGACCAGGCCGATGACCTCC
This sequence comes from Candidatus Limnocylindrales bacterium, assembly GCA_030647575.1. Classification (GTDB taxonomy): domain Bacteria; phylum Chloroflexota; class Limnocylindria; order Limnocylindrales; family CSP1-4; genus SPCO01. The sequence continues at coordinate 1,433 of JAUSJS010000179.1, forward strand.
AGGGCATCGTCGACGTGTCGAGCCCCGAAGCCGAGGCACTGCCAGGTCTTGTCGAGCTCGACGGCGAAGGTCCGGTACATGTCGAGGTGCCGGGTCTCGACCGGCAGGTCGGTCGGCTCGAGTGGCCCGCCGCCTTCCTGGTGAATGATGTCGAGCGCGCCGATGACCCGGACGTAATCGACGAAGTCGGCGAAGTTGCCGGCTCGCCGGCCGCGGTCGAGGTCGCTCACGAAGGCCGGCCCGCCGACGGCGCCGAAGACCAGGTTCGCGCCACCGAACACGACGTGCCGCTCAGGATTGCGCGCGTGGAGCCGGAATTCCGATGGTGCGGTCGCGATCAGCGCCTCCACCTGGGCTGGGTCGAGGCGGACGTTGCGCGTCAGCCGGTCCACACGCGCGCCGGCGCGCGCGAAGGCGTCGAGCGCCCGGTCGCCGAGCACCTCCATGCCGATCTCGGAAAGGATGCGCAGGGACGTCCGGTGGATCGCCTCGACCTGATCGGCGGACAGGATCTCCAGTGGCCGGAAAGGATTGATCAGCCGTCGCCACGGCAGCTGGCTCAGCCCAGGTGCCGCTCGACGCGGGCGACGGCGTGGGCCGTCGCGCCGCTCGACCTCGCCTGGCTCATCCATGCCCGGATGCTACGGCGGCGGCGCGGCCGTAGCGTGCCGTGTCCTGCGCACCGGGGCCCGCTGCGCCGGCATCACGGCCGGATCATCCGAACGCTCGCCTGCAGCGCCGACGCCGCTTCCTCGGCGAGCTCGCGCACAATCTCGCCGGCCGGGCGAACCCGATCGACGAGTCCGACGCTCTGGCCCGCCCACAACGATAGGGCCTCGATATCGCCCGTCACGCCGATCCGCGCCGAGGTCGTCGCGTAGCGCGGGATCGGATCGCCATCAACCCATGTCGCCACCGTCTCCCCTTCGCCGGGTCGCGCTCCCGACGGCGGACGATCGGCAGCCTCCCAGGCCTTGACGGTGCTGTTCCGGAGCGTCCGATGCGGCGCGTTCGGCCAGCCGATATCGAAAAGCGACGAATGGACGGTCGAAGTCTCGACGGCCGCCGCCAGCAGTTCGCGGTAACGCGGCAGCGCCGGTGCCTCTGCGGCCATGACGAAGCGGGTCCCGAGCCAGCCTGCCGAGGCACCGAGCGCAAGGACCGCCGCCAGGCCTCGCCCATCGCCGATCCCTCCGGCCGCGACGACCGGCGTCGGCGCGACCGCATCCACGACGCGCGGAACGAGCGGTAGCGTCGCCACCTCGCCCCACACGTGGCCGCCGGCTTCCCAGCCCTACGCCACGACGGCGTCCACTCCCGCGTCGACAACTCGACGAGCCTCGGTCGCGCTGCCGACCGTGTGGAGCACGATGGCCCCCGCCTCGTGCGCGATCGGGACAAAGGGAGCCGGGTCGCCCCAGAAGAACGAGACGATCCGCGCACCGGCGTCGAGGCATTGCCGCAGCCGCTCCTCCTGCGGCCATTCGAGGATGAGGTTCACGCCGAACGGTCGGTCCGTAAGGTCGCGCATCCGCGCGAATGCCGCCTCGATCTCGTCGGGTTCGCTCCAGGTGAGCGACAGCATTCCGAGGCCGCCGGCCTCGCTGACCGCCGCCGCGAGCTCCGGCGTCGCGAGGCCACCGATCGGCGCCTGGACGATGGGATATGGGATGCCGACGAGCCGGCAGAACGGGGTATCGAAGGTCGGTGTCATGGTTGCCTCCGCTTCTGACTCGCACCTGGGATCAAGGTCAACTCCACGAGCGCTGCGCCCGCGAACCCACCGAGGGTTCCGAGGGTGAGATCGCCGAGCGTGTCGGTGTAGGCGGTCGCGAGCTCTGGCGAGAAACGGATGAATGTCACGTATTCTGCGAGTTCCCAGCCGATCGCGGCGATCGCGGCGAATCCCAGCGCGAGCCCCAGGCGGTTCCAGCGCCCCAGACCCGTCGCGGCGAGGGCGAGCGCGGCCCCCGCGGTGAGAAGACCCCAGTTCACCAAGTGGTTGGCGTCGTCCCACCAGTCGATCGAGTCATACAGACCCAGTGCGTTGCCGATGACGTCGATCAGAAACGGCGCGGTGAACAGCAGATCGATCAGGGCGGGAAACGGCCGGTGCCGGAAGCGCAACCACCAGATCGCCGGAATGACCACCGCAGCAATCGGAAAGGTGAGGGCCCGACCGGCCATCGCCTTGCCCTGGTACTGCGGCAGATCCGGGTTCAGGACCGCGTGGATCAGCAGTCCGATGAGGGCAACCTTGACCGCAAGGTCGATGGCGATCACGGTCCGCTGGCCCACCGCGCGACTGTACGGCCCAGGCATCGCGGGTGGAAGGGCTGCCGTACCCTTTGGCCATGGTGCTCGAATGGCCGATCTTCGGGCGCGACGGCGATGGGGTGGCCTGGCGACCGACGCCGGAGCTCCTCCACGAGTCACAGCTCGCCCGGTTTCTGCGCTCCACCGGCGAGACCTCGCTCGAGGCCCTGCAGGCCCGGGCAGTCGCCGATCCGGGCTGGTTCTGGGGTGCGGCGGCCGATGACCTGGGAATCGCCTGGGGACGGCCGCCGAGCACGGTCCTCGACGCGACCCGTGGTCCCGCCTGGGCTCGCTGGTGGCTCGGCGGCGAGCTGAACTACGCGCGAGCGGCGATCGATCCGCGCGCGGCCCGCGAGCCCGACGGCGCGGCCCTGGCGTGGGAAGGCGAGGACGGCGAGGTCCGCCGGCTGACCAATGCCGACCTGGCTTCGGCCGTCGAGACGGCGACCCGCCGCCTCCACGCGCTCGGTGTACGCCCGGGCGAGCGCGTCGGAATCCTGCTACCGATGCTCGTCGAGACGGTCGTGGCGGTGCTGGCGCTCGGACGGCTTCGCGCCATCTACACGCCGATTTTCTCGGGCTACGCGGCGCCAGCCATCGCAGCGCGACTCGCCGACTGCGAAGCCTCGACCCTCATCACCGCCGACGGCTTTCTGCGTCGCGGCGCATGGGTGCCGCTGAAATCGGTGGCGGATGAGGCTGTGGCGGCGGCGCCCTCGGTTCGATGCGTGGTCGTCGTCCGCCGGGCCGGCGACGCCATCTCGATCCCGTGGCTCGAGGGCCGGGACGCCTGGTGGCACGAGCCGGCCGAAGCCGAGGATCCGGGCGCTGCTCCGACGCCGGGTGACGACGTGGCCACCGATCCCGAGACGCCGTACATGCTCATCTACACCTCGGGCACGACCGGCCGACCCAAGGGCGCGGTCCACGTGCATGGCGGCTTTCCGATCAAGGGCGCCCAGGACCTCGCCCACCAGTTCGATCTGGGCCGTGGTGACAGCCTCTTCTGGTTCACCGACCTCGGCTGGATGATGGGCCCGTGGGCGATCTCGGGCGCCCTGCTGCGCGGCGCCCGGCTCGTTCTCTACGAAGGGGCGCCGGACTTCCCCGGGCCGGACCGGCTCTGGTCGATCGTGGCCCGCCACCGGGTCACCCATCTCGGCCTGTCACCGACAGTCATCCGGGCGCTCATGGCGCACGGCGAGGATCCCGTCCGCGCCCATGATCGGTCCTCGCTGCGCGTCCTCGGCTCGACCGGCGAACCGTGGAACCCGGATCCGTGGTGGTGGTACTTCCGCGTCGTCGGGGAGGGTCGCTGCCCGATCATCAACTACTCGGGTGGGACGGAGGTGTCGGGCGGCATCGTCAGCGGTAACGTCCTCGGCCCGATCAAGCCGGCCTCGTTCTCGGGACCGTGCATCGGGACCGCCGCCGACGTCGTCGACGAGGTGGGACATTCCGTGCGTGGCACGGTCGGGGAGCTGGTCATCCGAGCGCCGATGCCGGGCATGACCCGCGGTTTCTGGCGCGACGATGAGGGTCGCTACGAGGCGACCTACTGGTCGCGCTTCCCGGATACCTGGATCCACGGGGACTGGGCGAGCATCGACGCCGACGGCTTCTGGTACATCCAGGGTCGGAGCGACGATACGCTCAAGATCGCCGGCAAACGAGTGGGGCCGGCAGAGGTCGAGAGCGCGGCGGTCTCGCATCCGGCCGTGCTGGAGGCTGCCGCCATCGGCGTTCCGCACGAGATCAAGGGCGAGGTCGTGGTCGTGCTGGTCGTGCTACGGCCAGGCGAGACCGGGGACCCCGGGCTTCTGGCGGCGATCGCCGGGACCGTGACAGACCAGCTGGGCAAGCCGCTCAAGCCCGAACGGGTGGCCGCTGTCCCGGCTCTCCCCAAGACCCGTTCCGGCAAGGTCATGCGCCGCGCCATCCGGGCCGCCTGGCTCGGCCTGGATCCGGGCGATCTGTCCGGGCTCGACGATCCGCGAACGCTCGAGGCGATCCAGGCGATTGCAACCGACCACGATGGAGGCGCCGCCTGATGGAGACCGCGACACCCGCGCCCGAGCGCAACATCGTGAGCTGGGACGACCTTGACCGGCTGGTCGCTGCGTTGGCCGAGCGAATCGCCAGCGACCGGTTCGACCTGATGCTCGCCATCACCCGCGGCGGGCTGGTCCCGGCCGGCATGCTGGCGTATCGACTACGCATCCGGAACATCCTCGTGGCCGCCGTCGAGTTCTATGACGACCACGGCCAGCTAGGCCCCCATCCGACCTTCCTCCAGTTCCCGGCAGACCCGCTCCTCCGCGGACAACGGGTCCTCGTGGTCGACGAGGTCTGGGACAGCGGCACCACGATCCATGCGGTCACCGAGCGCGTCCGCCAGGCCGGCGGGATCCCGACGACCGCGGTCCTCCACTGGAAGCCCGCCCGCTCCGTCGTGCCCGGCGCCCCCGACGTGCACGCCGTCACGACGGACGCCTGGGTGGTCTATCCGTTCAAGGCCGGCGGCTAGCTGGGATTCCCGAACACGCGGGCGGCCGGACGCCCGGCGTGCCGCCCGCCCCTCCCCTGCCCCTGCCCCCAAAACGGCGGAACATGCATCCACGGACTCGTATGGCCGATCCGCGGGGCTTTCGCGCGCTCGGTAGCGAGGATTCGCCCT
>JAUSJS010000186.1 GCA_030647575.1 Candidatus Limnocylindrales bacterium
CGGCGCGAGGCTTCGCCGGACCGAGACGCCCTGGCCAGAGCATCGGCAACGCGCACCCCGGGCGTCCTGGTTACGGACCTCGGCCGGACCAGCGAGCAACCGGGCGCCCGGTCGGAGGCCAGGCTCGACCCGACTGGAGCCGCGGTCCGCAACGCAAGGCCGGCCCCGGGATCATCCTCCCCGGCGAGCGCCTTGCTCGAGACGGCGGCTGACAACCAGTCTAGGAGCTCGTGGCCGGAACCAAACATATGTTCTACAATGAGACATGGTCCAGCGTCCCAGTCAACGGCCCACGAACGTCGCGTACTACTTGCGAAACCGAAGGCGCGAGATCGAGCGCGTCCGAATTCGCCAGGCGTCGACAGTGGCCTTCCTGCGGGACCTCCGCACCTCGCCGTGCGTAGACTGCGGCCTGACATTCGCTCCGCATCAGATGGACTTCGACCACAGAGATCCGTCGCTCAAGTCATTTCGTCTCACGGCCGGCCGCGTCATGCTCAAATCACGCGCCGCGCTCGTGAACGAGGTCCGTAAGTGCGACATTGTCTGCGCCAACTGCCACCGCGTACGCACATCGGCAAGGCATGCACAGCGTGCCACTCCGATCGGCACCTCGCGGTATCTCGGGCGCAAGCGCGCGGCCTGGCGCGCCCAGGCCCAACTGTTGGATAGCCTCCGCGATGTGCCCTGCGCGGACTGCAAGCAGCGTTTCCAGCCTTGTGCCATGGACTTTGATCACCGCGATACGGACGCGAAGCGCCACACCGTCACGCGCATGATCGGTCGGGCCGGAACGGAGCGGATCTTGGCCGAGGTCGCCAAATGCGATATTGTCTGCGCGAACTGCCATCGGCTTCGCACCTTCGACCGGCGGATGGCGGATCGCCGCATGCGGGAGTAGCTCAGTTGGTGGAGCGCCAGCCTTCCAAGCTGGATGTCGCGGGTTCGAACCCCGTCTCCCGCTCCAACCTCGCTCGAGCCCTGGCGTCCCGCCGGGCCGTCGGGAGTCCTGGCCCGTTCAGGAAGTACTCCGGCGCCCGCCCAACGGCGAGGGCCACGGGCACACGACTGGCGATGCCGTCCTGCGCACCTTCGGATCCATGCTCGCCGGCCGGTTCCGTGCCAGCGACATTGTCGCCAGATACGGCGGCGAGGAATTCCTGGTCGTGCTCGATGGCGCCACGCTCGACGAGGCGCGCCGCGCCGCCGACGACGTCAGGGTCGCCTTCGCCGCCGCGACGATCAATTCGCCGAGCGGCCCGTTGACGGCCACCGTGTCGGCCGGGTGCAGCGCGCTCGGCCCGAGCGTGTCGTCTGTCGGCCTGCTGCTGCAGGTCGCCGACGTGGCCCTCCAGATGGCCCAGCGCGGCCGACGCATTCAGGTGGTGGCAGCCTGATCCCGGGCAGCCGACGTGCGGCAGCATGCCATCGTCGCGGCAGGCCACATACACGGTGGACCCAGGGCGCTTGACCGTTTCCGCGCGGGTGGCTACAGTCCCCTCGACAAGTGCCCTTGCATTGCAAGGTCATGCTCCCTTGCGATCCAGTCGCAGGGCTACCACCGCGGAATCACGCGACGTCGGGAGACTCAACCAATGGACCTTGGAGCCTTGTCCAGCGGATTGCTGACCGGGCTGCGCGAAGGCGTCGAGGCCGCGCTGATCGTCAGCATCATCTGCGCGTACCTGGCCAGGACCGGCAATCGCCGGCATTTTCCGACGGTCTTTTCCGGAGTGGGCCTCGCCGTGGGCCTCAGCGCCGTCCTCGGAATCGCGCTGTTCCTGACGGTTGGCAGTTTCGAGGAGCCGTACGAACAGCTCTTCGAGGGTGCCACGATGCTGCTCGCCGCCGGCGTCGTGACCTGGATGCTGTTCTGGATGCGCCGTCAGGCGGCCAGCGTCAAGGGCGACCTGCAGGCCGCCGTCGACCGGGCGCTCGACGAGGGATCGGCGCGAGCCCTGGGGATCCTCGCGTTCATCGCCGTCATGCGCGAAGGGATCGAGACCTCGCTCTTCCTGACCGGCCAGGCGGCGTCGGCCGACAAGGGCGCGGGCTCCGTCCTGCTCGGGGCCCTGATCGGCCTGGCGATCGCGCTGCTCCTGGGAGCCGGCCTCTACCAGGGTTCGCGGCGGCTCAACCTCGCGGCGTTCTTCCGGTGGACCGGGATCGCGCTCGTCTTCATCGCAGCCGGTCTGGTCAGCCACGCGATGCACGAGTTCATCGAGATCGGGCTCATTCCCTTCGGCACCCAGACCCTCTTCGATCTCAGCGCGATCCTGCCGCACGACCCGGAGGCCGGCAGCCTGCTCGGGCAGTTCCTGCGCGCACTGTTCGGTTATACGGCGACGCCCGAAGCGACCACCTTCGCGGTCTGGCTCGGGTACCTGGTCGTGGTCCTGACGCTCTACCTGCGTCCGATCCCGCGCCTCCCGGCTCGGCCCGACGGCTCGATCGCGCCGGCCCAGAGCTGACGCCTGACGGCCGTCAGAAGGGCAGCAGCGCTCCGAGGTCCGGCAGGCCGCCGTCGAGCCCCAGCAGGAAGATCGAGCCGACGAACAGGCTGAAGGCGCCGGCGACCGCTCCGAACGCGACGTAGACCCGTTCGCGCGCCTGGCTCGACACGAAGCCGACCGAGCTGACGAGCACGATCGCGAAGTTCGAGATGAGCAGGCCGACCACGAAGGCGAGCAGCATCGGGACGCCGAGGCCGGCGCTGGACGCACCGCCGACGGCCGCGATGAGCAGGACCTGGCTGCCGGTCTCGGCGCCGATCCCGTGGATCATCCCGACCCCGAACGAGGTGCGTGCACCGTACGAGCTCATCTCGAGCGGTTCCACGTGCTCGTGGCCGTGCAGCCACGCCTGGAACCGGCGCCAGCCGTAGCGGACGCCGTCGAACACGAGCATCCAGCGGCTGCGCAGCCGGAACGTCTCGCCGGCCCGCGCGTAGCGATAGATCGAATACATGACCCACAGGCCGAGGGCGACGAGGGTGACCCCGACGATCCGCCCCATCAGCGGATCCAGCCAGTCGGGCAGGAGCGCTCCGAAGCTGAGAGCCGCAAGCCCCAGGGCGATCACGACGAGGCCATGGCCGAGCGCGTAGAGCGTCCCAAGGCGGATGGCGTCGGCCTGGCTCGCCAGGAGGCTTTCGCGCCGCACGCCCGGATGAGCCGCGAGGGCCGGTGCAAGGGTCGCGGCACCGGGCCCGGCGTCATGGGCGCGGACCTCGAGGGCGCCGCCGTGGCCGTGGCTGTGGCCGGCGATGGCGTGGTGTTGCTCAGCGTGGGCGGCCTCTGCGATCCGGGCCGAGGCCGTCGTGCTGGTGATGTCGGTGATCGCCGCGATGTGATCCCAGTCGATGCCGTGACGGATGCCCAGGAAGAGGCCCGTGAGCAGCACACCGAGGCCGACGGCGGTGGGGGCAGTGGTCGCGGCGATGAGGGAGTCGATCACGTCGTGTCCTCGCTGGGAATGAGCCGAGCGTAACGGAGAAGCCGCCATATTGCAACATGTCGCAAGTGCATGTCGGCGCGCTCGTCGATGTATGCTTCGCGCGATGTCCTCCAACGGTTCATTCGGTCCGGCGCGCGCGGCGGACTGGTCGAATGTCCGGGAACGATTGCGCGCGAGCGGTCTGCGCTGGACGCCGCAGCGACGGACGCTCATCGAGGTCCTGTCGCGTACGAACGGTCACGTCACCGGCGCCGAGCTCGTCGAGCGCTGCCGGGAAGTGGACCCGGGAACGATTCCGTCGACGGTCTACCGCACGCTCGACGTCATGGAGGATCTCGGGCTCCTCAGTCACAGCCACGGGGCCGACGGGCGCGAGGAGTTCCACGTTCAGCCGGTCGCCGCGCACGGCCATCTGCACTGCACGTCCTGCGGAACGACCTGGGAGATCCTGGCCGACGAGGCGGCAGCCGTCGTCGACTCGATGCAGCGGAGCCGGGGCTTCGCGGTCGACCTGAGCCATCTGTCGATCGCCGGCCAGTGCGCCGGCTGCTCGGCGAAGCCGGCCGGCTGAGGCGCGGCGGTCAGAGGACTTGCCTCGGCCGGGCCGACGAGGCCGCTCGTGCGCCGGATGCACATAACCGACGGTCGGTAGCCGGTTTCGTCGCTGGGAACGCCGGGGTCGTGCACTGGGTGCACAGGCGTGACCGATTCGGTCGATTTTGTGCGACTGGTGAACAGGAGCGACGCTGAGCAGGCGTCGGACGGTCGGTTATGGTCGCGTGGTGCACAACGAGGCGGATTGGAACGAGGCGCCGCGCGGCGGGGCGCGGCCAGCTCCGCGGCGGCGCCGAGGTGCGCTCAGTCCGCCGTCGGCACGCCCACGATGTTGAACCCACCGTCCACGTAAAGCGTCTCGCCGGTCACCGCGTTCGAAAGATCGGAGGCGAGATAGACGGCGCTGCGACCGACGTCCTCCGGGGTGATGTTCGCGCGCAGCGGCGCCACCTCCGCGAAACCGCCGTACATCCGCTTGAAGCCGGCGATCCCCGACGCAGCGAGCGTCCGAATGGGCCCCGCGCTGATCGCGTTCACCCGGATGCCATCCGGCCCGAGGTCGACGGCCAGGTAGCGCACGGAGGCCTCGAGGGCCGCCTTCGCCACGCCCATCACGTTGTAGTTGGCCACCACCTTCTCGGCGCCGTAGTAGGACAGGGTCAGGATGGACGAGCCGCGTCGGAGCAGTGGGCGGGCCTCGCGAGCCAGGGCCACCAGCGAGTAGGCCGAGACGTCGAGCGCGAGGGCGAAGCCCTCTCGTGAGGTCTCGACGAAGCCGCCTTCGAGGTCCTCGCGCCGGGCGAAGGCCAGGGCATGGACCAGGATATCGAGCGAATCGTGGGTCTCGGCCCAGCGCGCGAAGACCGCCCGGATCTGCTCGTCCGACTGGACGTCGCAGGGCTCCACGAACGTCGAGCCGATCGACTCCGCCAGCGGTCGGACCCGCCGCTCGATCAAGCTCTCGACCGACGAGAAGCCGACCTCCGCCCCCTCGGCCTGGAGCGCCCTGGCGATCCCCCAGGCGATCGAGTGGTCATTGGCGACGCCGAAGATCAGCGCATTCCTGCCGTCGAGCAGCCCCATCGATCTCCTCCTGCGGTCGGTCACGGCAGCATACCCGTCCGATCCGTCTAGGCTAGGGCGATGCACACGACCGACCCGGCAGCCCTGCGCGAGGCGCTGCGCGGTGTCCGGGCACTGCTGCTCGACCTCGACGGAGTGATCGTCGTGGCCGGCAACGCCGTGGCGGGCTCGGTCGATGCGATCGCCGAGCTCGAGCGCCGGGGCATGCCGTACCGGATCGTCACCAACACCTCGCTCGTCAGCCGGGTCAGCCTGTCGCTCCATGCGGCGAAGCTCGGGAACGACATTCCGCCCGAGCGCTTCCAGTCGGCGCTGTCGGCATCGGCAGCCTTCGCGGCAAAGACGTTCCCGGGGCAGCCGCTCTACGTGATCGCGTCGGCCGATGCCCGGACCGAATTCGCCGGCCAGCGCCTGCTCTCCCACGTCGAGGCCGCCGAGCCAGGAGCCCGCGCCGCCGCCGTCATCGTCGGGGACTCGCCCGACGAGCTGACCCACGCCAACCTCAATCGCGCCTTCCGCCTCGTCCGCAACGGCGCCCGGCTCATCGGCATGCACCGCAACCCGTGGTGGCTGACGCCGGACGGCCCCACGCTGGACTCGGGCGCCTACGTGACCGGCCTCGAGTTCGCCGCCGGCGTTCGCGCCCAGATCATCGGCAAACCGGCGACCGCGTTCTTCTCCATCGCCGTCGACGCGCTCCGCCATGACGTCGCCGCGCGTGGGGGCCGGCTCCGCCGCTCCGAGATCGCGATCGTCGGCGACGACATTCGGACCGACGTGCTGGCCGGACAGCGCGCCGGCCTGCGGGGTGTCTTCGTACTGACCGGCAAGCACGGATTGGACGAGCTGGCGCGGCTACCCGCTCGTGGTCGGGGCGGTCGCGAACCGCATGCCGTCGCCCCGTCGCTGGCCGACATCGTGGCCGCGCTAGACTGGCAGGACCATCCGACCTGACCGACGCGCCACGAGGGCCTCGCCGCCATGACAACCGAATCCGCACCGCGAATCAAGATCACCTACGCGACCCTGCGGGCCGACAACGAGGACCTTCACGCCCAGTTCGAGAAGGCCTTGGCGACCGCCCGGGCTACCCTCGGCGGCGATCACCGCAACTTCGTCGATGGCACCTGGCGCGACGGCGAGGGGACTTTCGAGGTCCGCTCGCCGATCGACACCCAGATCGTCCTCGGGACGTTCGCGCGAGGCACGGCTGCGGACGTCGACGAGGCGGTGGCGGCTGCCCGCCGAGCCCAGCCAGCCTGGGCCGCCACGCCCTGGCGCGAGCGTGTTGCGATCGTCAAGCGAGCTGGTGACCTGATCAGCGAACGGTTGATGGGGTACTCGGCGCTGATGGCGATCGAGGTCGGCAAGAACCGGATCGAGGCGCTCGGCGAGGTCGAGGAATCGGCCGATCTGCTGCGCTACTACGCCTCGACGATGGAAGACAACGACGGATACGACCACCCGATGGGCAACCTGGGCGACGCGGCCGTCCACACCCGATCTGTCCTGCGGCCGCACGGGGTCTTCGCGGTCATCAGTCCCTTCAACTTCCCGATGGCCCTCGCCGCCGGCCCCACGGGGGCCGCGCTGCTGGCTGGCAACACCGTCGTGTTCAAGCCGTCGACCGCCTCGCCGCTCTCGGCGGTCAAGCTCGTCGAGGCGTACATCGATGCCGGCGTTCCGGCCGGCGTCGTCAACCTGGTCATGGGTCCGGGCGAAACGGTCGGCCAGACGCTCCAGGATCACCCGGGCATCGACGGGATCGTCTTCACCGGCTCGTACGAGGTTGGGATGCGCCTCTTCCACTCCTTCTCGAAGAGCTGGCCGCGGCCGTGCATCGTCGAGATGGGCGGGAAGAACCCGGCCATCGTCTCGCGCCGCGCAGATCTCGACGAGGCCGCGGAAGGGATCATGCGCAGCGCCTTCGGCTTCGGCGGGCAGAAATGCTCGGCCAACTCGCGGGTCTACGTCGAACGGCCGGTCCACGATGAGCTGGTCCGCCTGCTGGTCGAGAAGACCGAAGCGATCACCGTCGGCGATCCGCTCCTGCGCTCGAGCTGGATGGGGCCGATCATCGACCAGCGCGCCGTGGACCGCCACCAGACGGCGGTCTCGGAGGCGCGTCGCGATGGCACGGTCTTCGTCGGCGGCGAGCGCCTGACCGACGGCGGCATGGAGCGCGGCTTCTATGTCGAACCGACCGTGGTCGGGAACCTGCCGACCTCCCACCGACTCTTCCGTGACGAGCATTTCGCGCCATTCACGGCCGTGGCGGCGGTCGATTCACTCGACGAGGCGTTGACCCTGGCGAACGATTCGGCCTACGGCTTGACCGCGGGTGTTTACAGCGAGGACCCGTCCGAAGTTCAGCAGTTCCTGGATCGGGCCCAGGCCGGGGTGCTCTACGTCAACCGCCGAGCAGGGGCCACGACCGGCGCCTGGCCGGGCATCCAGGCCTTCGGTGGCTGGAAGGGGAGCGGCTCGACCGGCAAGGCCGGCCTGTCGATGTACTACGTCGCCCAGTTCATGCGCGAGCAGAGCCACACGGTCGTCGATTAGGGCCGGCCCGAGGGCAGTCTCGGGCACCGGGCCGCCCAAGGGTTGGCCGAGGGACCTGTTGTGTCAGGTGCTCCTGAGGCGGGCAATGGTCAGTGGCCGCGTGACAGATGTTCGCAGGCAGGCCATTTGGCGCGAATCGTGACGCCTCGATGCGCCGCATCACGCTGGGCCGCGGCGTTGTCCAGGCCTGACGATCGGTTTGCCGGGGACGAGTGCCCGAGTGGTGATCATCTGGCGGGAAGGGCCGCGTGACCAGGGATCAGGCTCAGGACGGGCCCTGCTCGGAACCCTCCAGGTGCTTGCGGGTCGCGACCTCCTCGTGGCCGCGTGTCGCCTTCCCTTGGGCCCGATCGCTGCCTGGATCGAAGCGCCCCGGACGCAGGATCGCCTCGCGCTGCTCCTCGAGTTCGCTCGGCTATACTCGGGCTGAGATTATCCAGTCTGCATACTCGTTATGCATCGAGCCCAGAGGTGGATCTTGTCGTCGGCCGCGTCGCGGATTGCCGGAGATCGGCCCGTTCCGCATATCGTCACGGAGCTTCCCGGTCCGAAGGCACGGGCGCACGTCGCCTTCGACGAGACCTGGACTTCGCCGAGCCTGCCGCGCTCGTACCCGATCGTGCCGGTTCGCGGCGAGGGTCTGACC
>JAUSJS010000188.1 GCA_030647575.1 Candidatus Limnocylindrales bacterium
GTCGGCCGATGCGGCGCCGGCACCGAGCAAGATCACGATCTACCGGGGTCCCCTGATGCGGGCGCACCCGGATCCGACTTCGCTGGCGGCGGCCGTGGCCGAGACCGTCTACCACGAGATCGCCCACCACTTCGGGATCTCCGACGAACGCCTCCACGAACTCGGTCGAGGCGGTCGCCGATGACCGAACCGGATCAGGGACCGAGCAGCTCGCGGACGACCGGCGCGATCCGCTCGACCCACAGGGCGTACTGGGCGCCGCTCGGGTGCAGCCCGTCGCCGGCGACGAACCCCCGATCGCCTGCCACCCGGAGTGACAGGTCGAAGGTGTCGACGTTGCGGATCCCGCGATCGGCCGACAGGCGCGCCATCGTCGCGTTGGCGGCGACGATCTCGTCGTGCTTGGCGCGCGGGTCGCCGTAGTCGGCACCGGTCGGGGTAACCGTGTAGTCCGGGATCGCGACGGTCACAATCCGGTCGGCCGGCAGGCGAGCGAGGAGCGCATCCAGGATCGTGACGACGTTGGCCTCGTAGGTCGCGGGCGGCACGCCCCGGACGACGTCGTTGACGCCGATGAGGAGCGTGACGAACCCGGGAGCGAGGTTGTCCAGGGCCGGCAGTTCGTCGCGGATGAGGTCGCCCGAGGTGTAGCCGTTGACGCCGAGGTTGGCGACGAGGTCGAGCGCCGGGTCGGACGGTCCGAGTGCCCTGACCAGCTGGTCCGGCCACCGCTCGGCGGGGGCCACGGATGTGCCGATCGTGTACGAGTCCCCGAGTGCGACGTAGCGCACGGTCCCTCCTTCCGCGTCAGACCCGTACCCGGAGCGCCTGGAGCCCGCGCAGGACGAACGTCGGCTTCCAACGGGGCGGCTCCACGAGCTCCAGCCGGGGGATCCGCCGGAGCAGCGTCCCGAATGCGACCTCGATCTCCAGCCTGGCGAGCGGTGCTCCCAGGCAATAGTGGATCCCCGCCCCGAACGACAGGTACGCGTTCGGGTCGCGGGCGAGGTCCAGCTCGTCCGGGCGCTCGAAGGCGGCCTGGTCGCGATTCGCCGAGCCGAACAGGAGCGCCACCTCGCCGCCGCGCGGGATCGCTACGCCCTCGACCTCGATCGGCTCAAGGACCCAGCGCTCGAACAGCGACAGCGGCGTGTCGAAGCGGAGGAGCTCCTCGAGCGCGCTCGACAGGAGCGACGGGTCCGCGCGCAGGCGGGCCAGCGCCTCCGGATGCCGGAACAGCGTCCACCAGGCGTTCCCCGCCCCGTTCACCGACGCCTCGTGCCCGGCATTGAGCAGGAGCACGCACGTGCCGATGAGCTCGGTCTCGGTCAGCGTGTCACCGCCATCGACGACGCCGGCCAGTGCACTGATCAGGTCGTCCCCCGGCCGTCGGCGTCGCTCGGCAAGCAGCTCGCGCAGGTAGGCCCCGAACTCCAGGCTGGCCTGGACGGCCTTGCGGGCGGAGGCGTCGGGCGGGTCTAGCTCGTACATGAGACAGAAGTCGGCCGACCACGGGCGGAGCAGGTGACGGTCGGCCTCCGGGACGTCGAGCAGCTCGGCGATGACCGTGACCGGCAGAGGTTCGACGAAGTCGGCGATGAGGTCCACCTCGCCCGCGCCATCGAACCCGTCGATCAGGCCGTCGACGATCCCCTGGATCCGCCGGCGCATCGCCTCCACCGTGCGCGGTGTGAAGGCCCGGAGGACGAGCCGCCGCAACCGTGTGTGGTCGGGTGGCTCCATGTCCAACATCCCGGCGTCATTGAGCTCGTGGAACGGGGCATGCCAGGCCGGCGGCTCGGGCCGCGCCATCTCGGCGTGCGTCGCCTGATGGAGGTAGGTCCGACCGAGCCGGCGGTCCCGCAGCAGGCGATTGACGTCGGCGTGCCGGGAGATGAGCCACTGGTTCGTGGCCGGGTTCCAGAGAACCGGATGGTCATCGCGCAGCCGCCGGTAGACCGGGTACGGATCCGCGACGAACGCCGGGTCGGCCGGCTCGAACCCGATGGCGACCGGGGCGACCGCACGCGGATCGACCGCCGAATGCGTCACCGGAAGCTCCCAACGGCGTCGACGACAAGGTCAATGAGGCGCTCTCGGTCGATATCGAGACCGACGTCCGCGTTGGCGGGGCGACCGGACAGCCCTTCGCGATCGGCGACCGTCCGACCGCGGGTGTGGATCCCGGCGGTCTCGACGTCGACCCGCAGCCGCTCCGACCGGACCAGGTCCGGGTCGGCCAGCCACGCGACCGCGACCGCGTCGTGAATCGGCGGGCCGTCCCAGCCGTACCGCTCCCGGTGGTGCACCGCGAAGAAGCGCATGAGGTCCGCGAAGACCCGGCCCGCGCGTGTCCCGAGCCCGTCGAGGCGCGCGATGTCCGGCGGAAGCATGAGCGCCTGGTGGGTGACGTCAAGGCCGGCCATCCGGATCGGGATGCCGCTCTCGAACACGATTTCGGCGGCCTCGGGATCGGCCCAGATGTTGAACTCGGCGGACGCCGTTGTGTTTCCCTGCGAGAGGGAACCGCCCATGAGGGAGATCTCGGCGATCCGGCCGGCCAGGCCGGGCGCCGCGCGGAGCAGCAACGCCACGTTCGTCAACGGCCCGGTCGCGACGATCGTGACGGGCTCAGCCGCGGCCCGCAACGTGGTCGTGGCCAGTTCGAGGGCCGTCACGGACAGCGCCGGAACGGCGGGCTCGGGGAGGTCGGCCCCGTCGAGGCCGGACTCACCATGGAAGCCTACCGGGGCCCACGGTTCCCGGACGATCGGTCGGTCGGCACCGGCGGCGACCGGCACGTCCGTCCGCCCGAGGAGGGTGAGGACGCGCAGTGCATTGCGGGTGGTCCGATCGAGGCCAGCGTTCCCCGCCACCGTCGTGACCGCGAGGACCCGCAACTCGGGTCGCGCGAGCGCGAGAGCGAGCGCGACTGCGTCGTCATGGCCGGGGTCGCAATCGAGGATCAGCGGCCGGGTTGGGGTCACGCCGGCAGCGTAGCGCACGCGACCCCACGGGCGCCCTCATGACCCCTATGCTGCAACCTAGCTTCTGCCCGCGGCGCTTGTCGGTGACTCACCGCGTGGGTACGATGCGCGCCAACGGTGCACTCACGTCGGAGTCGCCGCGTCGATCCCCCGCGAACCCTGGGCAACAGCCCGCCGTGGGCGCGTGGGTCGCGAAATCTGGAGGAGGACACATGCGTATCCGTTCCACCGGACTCGTCCTGTTCGCAGGCCTGTCCATCATCCTGGGAGCGTGTAGCCCGGCGGCGTCGTCGAGCGCTCCCGCGTCGGCAGCGCCGGAGACGGCCGCCCCGGAGACGGCCGCCCCGACCGTGGCGGCACCGTCGTCGGATCTCAAGATCGGCGTCGTCACCGACGTCGGCACCGTCAACGACAAGAATTTCAACGAGTACACGTACGTCGGCGCCAAGGACGGCGCGAGCGCGATCGGCGCGACCGAGCCGCCCGTCGTGGTCCCGACCAGCGACGCGGACTACGAGCCGCTCCTGCAGGCATACGTCGACCAGGGCTTCGACGTCATCGTGGCGACGGGCTTCAATCTCGTGCCGGCGACCGCGAAGCTGGCGAAGGCCAACCCGGACATCT
>JAUSJS010000194.1 GCA_030647575.1 Candidatus Limnocylindrales bacterium
AAATAGTCTGCGGGCTCCCACAGGAACCGCGGAGGGGTGTGGCAGTAGCAGACGTGGACAGTCGCCGCTGGCGGACGGACGTGGTGGGCGAACGCCGACGAACTCGAGATGACCACGTCGGCCGATCCCAGGTCGATCCGACCGAATGCCCAGGGCAGGACCGGCGCGAGCGCCTGCAGTGGAACGCCGGCCGTTCGCAGCCACTGCAGCGGCGTCGTTGCGATGGCATTGGGCGTGAACGACGGTGAGAGAGCGGCCTGATCGGCGACCGCGGCGTACACGCGTGATCTCCCGAACAGCGCGGCCATCCGCTCCACGACGCGCTCGGCCCCGCCACGTTGGGTGAAGTAGTCGTGGACGATCGCCACCTGCGGCTGACTGACAGCCGGTCGTGCCGCGTTCACGGGGCGGATTCCGGGCGGACGCGGATCCACGGAAATGGCGATCGCGCACGCCCCAGCCGGCGCTCGAGTCGTCGGCGAAACTCGTCCGGTCGATAGAGCAACTCCGTCGCGAATCCGTCGAGCTCGCGCTCGTCGTGGTGCTGGTAGACCTCGGCCATCTCGGGGAAGCCGACGGCGGCGTAGTAGCGGCGGGTTCGATCCCGCGCATCGGCGACCTGGTCGGACCGATACAGTCCGCTGTCGAGGATGTGGACCTCGCCGCCGGGTCCGAGCCACGACAACAGCCGGCCAAGCAGCGCCGGCAGGTCGGGGACGTACTGGATGACGCTGGCGAGGACGATGATGTCCGGGCGATCGGCGGGCATCGCCATCGTCCGCATGTCGTCCAGGACGAAACGCAGGTTCCGCCGCCTGGCGAAGACTCGCCGCGCCTGGTGAAGCTCCAGCTCATTCACCTCGACCCCGACAACTGCGCTGTCCGGGATCAGGGCAATCTGGTTCGCAAGCCATCCGTTGCCGCACCCGAGCTCCAGGACCACGAGAGGACAGCGGAGCCGGACCAGGTACGCGACCAGCCGTCCCGCTGCGTCGGCCCGTTGCCGCCACTCGGCCCGAAGCGGGTCACCGGCCGGCGATTCGGGCAGGCGCGCGACCACGGCGTCCGGGTAGAGGCGGCCCTCGCGTTCGCGAAGGCGCACGTAGGTCGCGGCCAGATCAGCCATCGTCGAGTACCTCGATGGCCGCCTGGTAGGCTCGTTCGAGCGAGCGCTCCATCGCGTCCAGACGATCCGGCGGTCGCCACTGGCCGCCGGCCAAGCTATCGCCCACGACGAGGACGCCGGCTGCCCTGACACCACGCGTCTGGGCGATCGCCAGCAGGGCGCTCAGCTCCATGTCGACCGTCAGTACGCCGTCCGCCGCGTTCTGCGCTACCTCTTCGCGTGTCTCGCGATACGGCGCGTCGATGGACCACGTGCGTCCGAGATGCACGCTCGATCCGCGACGTTCCAGGGCCTCCACCAGGGCGGCCGACAGCGCCGGATCGGCGGTCACTTCACGGGCCGGTGGAAGGTAGTGGTATGACGTTCCCTCGTCGCGAATGGCCGCCTGCGCGACGACGATCGCCCCGGGCGCGAGGTCGGGTTGGATGCCGCCTGCCAGGGCGATCGAGACCAGGCGGGTCGCGCCGAGTGCGATCAGCTCCTCGGCCTGGGCGGCCACGATTGGCGCCCCGAGGCCGAAGTTGGTGAGCACGGCTACCCGTCCCTGTGTTCGTCGGATCTCGTAGAGATCGCCCATCAACCGGCCAAGGCGCCGGATGCGGATCCGCCAGCGCAGTCGTTCAGGGAGGCCTCGCTGCAGGCAGATCACGACGCCACGTAGGGACAGGTCGCTCGGAAGTCGGCCGCCTCGCTGCCGGTGCGCGAGCATCGTACGCGGGTCGACGATCGCCTCGAAGCGGTGTTTGTCAGGATGGTTCGGGTAGCTCATGAGTCCCGTCCGCAATCCGACCTGGGGCCGTCAGTGGCCCACCCTGTCGAGCGTCTGGCCAGACTGTCCGTCGACCAACCGCCAGCAGGGCTCCGGCCTGGACGAGCTCTGCCCCGAGGATCGCCCAGCAGGCGCCGATCCACCCGGCGACTGGCACGACGATGGCGAGAAGGGCGGCCAGGACTGCCAAGCTGGCGACCAGCGCCCGGAGCGTCTCCGACTCGCGTCGCTCCGCGAGGAGCTCGATCGAGCGATGGGTCGCGACAATGGAAGGAACGACGGTCAGGGCGAGGATCGTGAGGGCGCCCGCGGCAGGGGCGAATGCGGGACCGTAGAGCAGCGCGATGACCGCCGGGCCCAGCACCACAAGTCCGATCGAGATCGCTCCGGCGTACAGCACCGACAGCGGCCACACGCCATCGAGACTCTCCCCTGGGCCGTGCCGAGGTTCGACCGTGGCGCGCTCGCCAGCCAGCACCGGATACAACGCCCCGAACAAGGCAACGTGACCGGCCCTGGAGGCTTCAACGACCCGGGCCGCCCCGGCGAACCAGCCCGTCGCCGCCGGTCCGACGACCATCGCCAGGAACAGGAGGGCAGCCCGCTGGTAGAACACGCCGAGCCATCCGAGGACGCCGATCCGGGCGCTGGCGCGGGCCATCACGACGACCTCGCTGGCGCGGACGGGTGGAACGCCTCGGAAGGCCGGGATCCGGATCGCACACGCCGCCCAGGCCATCGCTGCGACGGCAACCTGGACGCCGAGCAGGACCGCTGCGACGACCGTCAGGTCCGCGCCGGATGGCAGCAGCACCCAGGTGGCACCGAGCTGGATTGCCGAGGCGGCGACGCCGACCAGCGCATAGGTACCCATCCGGCCGACGCCCCTGAGACCGGCGCTCGCGACACTGAAGATCGCCGAGGGCAGGAGCGCCAGTGCGTACAGCCGCAGCGCCGCGATTCCGACCGGGCCCTCGCCCGGGATGAACGGAGCGGCGACCCAGATGCAGGCGATGGCCAGCACTGACAGGAGCACCTGGACCGCGAGGGCGGCAGACCAGCCGGTTGCGCGCCCCGTCGCCGCGATATCGCGGATCAGGACCATGTCCGTCCCGAAGGTGGTCACCACGTTGGCCAGGAACACGACGGCGGCCATGAACGCGTAGCCACCAAGCCCGGCGACTCCCAGGCGGCCGGCCAGCACCACCGTGAACAGCACCATGAGCCCCTGCCCAGCCAGGCGACCTGCGAACAGCCAGGCGGTGGCCCGGCCGAGGCGCCTGAGACCGCTCATCGCTTTCGGACCGACATCGCGTCGAGCGCAACCGGCGAGGCCCGATGGCGAAGCGAGACGATGAAGAAGTCGCCCCAGCCGGAAAACGGGGCGCGAGGAGCCAGCCGGTCGTCGAGCCAGGCGAGCGTTCGATAGAGGCTGCGATGACGCTTGGCCAGGTTCCTGCTTTCGGCGGTCGGCGTGATCACCGAGAGCCCTTCGACCGACAGGAGTCCAAAGGCGTCGCCGAAGGCCGCCACGACCTCCCTGGGGCGGTAGTAGGCGATGTCGAAGTGGCGACCTTCGAGATGGGCTCGGGTCCCACCCGGCGAGAGCCGCCGGAACGCGAGCCGGAACCGCCCGGTGAAGACCAGGGCCAGCTCCCATAGACAGATTGGCGGCATCAGGACCCAGACGACGGTGCCGCCAGGCCGCAGTACGTCCCCGAGACCGGCCACCACCGGTCCAAGATCCGGTGTGCAGTTCAGGCCGCCGAGGTTGGAAAAGACCGCGTCGTACGGTCCCCCGGTGACCCCACCGAGCTCAAGGAACGAGCGCTCCTCGACGGTGACCCGGCCTTCGAGGCCGGACGCCGCCACCTTCGCGCGGATGCGTTCGAGCATCCCTGGCGCGATGTCCGTCGCGTGAACCCGGAATCCACGCCGCGCGAGCTCGACGGCGTCGGTTCCCGTGCCGGCATTCAGCTCCAGGATGCTCGAACCGGGGGCGACGACGCGCTCGAGATGGGCGTAGACGGTCGCTCGCATCCGGG
>JAUSJS010000195.1 GCA_030647575.1 Candidatus Limnocylindrales bacterium
TCGCGCCGGGAGTGCCGATCGAAACGTCGCCGCATGCGTCTCGACCCGCCGCCGAGCCGTTCGGTCGTCCGGCAGCGCCAGCAGTCTCGTGACGGACGTCACAGGCCAGCCTCGCTCGCGCGCGACGTAACGGGCGAGCCGTCCCTTACGGTCCAGGCCAGCGAGCAGGGCCTGAAGATCGGGGACCACCGACTTGACCTCGACGACCAGGAGCGATCCGCTGGAGACGTGGAAGCCGAGGACGTCGATGGAACCGCGCTCGCCGCGGAGGTTGAACGAGGCCTCGGTGGCAACCTCCCAGCCGTCCGACGTCAGCATCGCGACCACACGCTCAACGAGGTCCGCATGGCGCGCATCCAACAGTCGATCGAGCCCCTCGCCCTGCCAGAGCAGCCGAACATCGACGCGCGCACCGAGCTCGGCGGCCACCCGCACCAGCGTATGCACCGCAACCCGGTCGGCTCGCCCTCGCTCGATCCGGCCGATGACCGATCGCGACACGCCCGCTCTTGTAGCCAGTTGAGCCTGCGTCAGGCGTCGTCGCAGTCGCAGCGCCCGCATCCCGAGCCCGAAGCGGATGACATTCATGACGGTAGCATTGGTCGTGGCGATGCACTGCGACGTATCTGGCGCTTGTAACGAGTCTCGCGATGACGATGGGAGTCTTGCCAGATGCGCCCCAGGCGGGCATTGGTCAGACCCGATCGTGACAGAGGATCTCTCGGCGAGCATCTGACAGCGCGAACTTCGATCCTCCGTTGGTTCCGCGCTCGCGAGGGTCGCGACGCCACGCGTCGTGCGCGAGTGAGCCTGACGAGCGCCCGCCTGGTGGCCATCTGCCGGTTGGTCCACGACGGACGACCGGACGAGCGCGCCATCGAGCCTGACGATGATTCCCACGACGCCGATGACCAGGAGGGCGGTGGTGGGTCGGATGGAGCCAGCGACGGCGCCGCGGTAGGATGCACATACCGACTGCTCGGTCGGTATCGCTCGTGGAGTAATGATGAGCCCGAACGAGGGGCGTCCCCCGACGCAGGCTGAGCGGAGCCGATCGCGGCGCGAGCAGATCCTCGACGCGGCGTTCCACACGTTCACCCGGCGTGGCTACCGCGACACCGTCATGGACGAGATTGCGGCGGCTGCCGACACGAGCAAGGGCGGGGTCTACTTCCACTTCCCGACCAAGGAGGCGATCTTCCGCGAGCTGGTGCGGACCACCGCGAATCGACTCGCCGCGAAGGTGGAGCAAGCGGTCGCCGAACATACCGACCCGATCGCCCGCGCGGATGCCGCCCTTCGGACCGTGCTCGCCACCTTCGCCGGCCATCGCACGATGGCCCGCCTGCTGTTTGTCGACGCCATGGGAGCCGGGCGCGTCTTCAACGCCGAAACGAATGCACTCCACGATCGGTTCGCCGGCATGATCGCGAGCTACCTGGACGAGGCCGTATCGGCTGGCGCGATCCCTCCGATCGATACGGCCCTATCCGGCGTGGCGTGGTTCGGTGCGCTCAACGAGGTCGTCGCCCGCTGGTTGTTAGTCGACGAGGCTCCGCCGCTCGAAACGGCCTATCCCACGCTGCGCGCGCTGTTGCTGCGCAGTGTCGGCGTGGACGAGGCTCGCATCGCCGACGACTCCGCCGGATCCGTCCCGTGACCGTCGCCGACCGCCGCGACACGACCGAGGCCCGGGGACCCATCGCCTCAGAATTCACCGCCCTACTGACGACCGCCCGCGGCCGGGGTAGCCCATGGTCGCTCATCTCGACCACGCTGCCCGTGGCGGCACTCGACCCGATCGACCTGTTCGCCGCGGCGCGCTCGCTCGACCTGGAAGCGGCCCTGTGGCTCCAACCGGTGACAGATCGATCCATCGTCGGCGTCGGGCGCGCGTGGGCCGTCGAGGCTGGCGGGCCCGAGCGCTTCGCCGCGGCGACGGCGGCATGGCGCGCCGTCCTGGCCGGAGCCATCGGATCGGGCGCGCCGACAGGGATTCCGGAGAGCGGCCCCATGCTGCTCGGTGGACTCGGCTTCACCGGCAGGACCCCTGAGGCGGACGATCCCTGGGCGCCGTTCGGTCCGGCGTCGCTCGTCCTGCCCTCGTTCACCCTCGTGCGAAGCGGAGCGCGGACGTGCCTGACGGTCGCTGTCGGTCCGGACCAGATCGACGGTCTTGCTCCAGGACACGTCGAGCGCCGATGGGACGCGCTGGCGCGTCACGCCGAGAGTCGCCGCGAGGTATCGATGCACGGGGAATCCGGGGCGCTCGACGCGCCGCCCGGACCGGGCGCGCTCTGGGTGATCGACGAGCGCCCGGATCGGGCGGCGTGGGACAGGACCGTCGGCCTGTTCGCCGGGGCAGTCGGTCGCGGTCGGATCGACAAGGTCGTGCTGGCTCGGCGGGTCGTCTTCCGTGCCGCGGCCGACCTCGAGGTCGTGGCGGCCCTGCGACACCTTGCCCGAACCGCAGCGGAGAGCACGACGTTCGCCTTCGTCCGGCACGGTACGACGTTCCTTGGCGCGACTCCCGAGCGCCTCGTCCGCACGGTGGGGCGGTCGTTCGAGACCGACGCGATCGCCGGCTCTGCCGCGCGTGGCCAGGACCCGGCGGAGGACGCCCGGTTCGCGACCGCCCTGCTCGCGAGCGAGAAGGACCGCGAAGAACACGCCGTGGTCGTGGACATGCTCCGCACCAGCCTCACGCCGATCGTCGAGGCGCTGCACGTCGCGGACACCCCGGCCATCCTCCCGCTCCGGCATCTGCAGCACCTCGTGACCCCGATCAGCGGCAGGTTGCGCGACGAGGCGGGCCTGCTCGGGCTCGCCCAACGACTCCACCCGACGCCCGCGGTGGGAGGGGCTCCGCGTGACGTCGCCCTCGCGCTCATCGCCGAACACGAGGGGTTCGATCGGGGCTGGTATGCGGGCCCCATTGGATGGCTGGGGGCCGACGGCGACGGCGAGCTGATGGTCGCCCTCCGGTGCGGGCTCGTCACGGGCACGCAGGCGACGCTGTTCGCCGGCTGCGGGATCGTTGCCGACTCGGACCCGACCCGAGAGTGGGAGGAATCGCGGCTCAAGCTCCGGACGATGACGGCCGCCCTCGGCGGGATCGCGGAGGAGGATCGATGACCGATGTCCGGACACTCCGCGAGCTCGTCGAGGGACTCGTCGAGGCCGGAGTGGCCGAGGTCGTCGTCTGCCCCGGGTCGCGATCGACACCGCTCGCCCTCACTGCCCGGGCGCACCCGGGTCTTCGGGTCCGCGTTCTGCTGGATGAGCGGTCGGCCGGCTTCTTCGCGCTGGGCCTCGCCCGGGCATCGCGACGTCCGGTGGCCGTCATCGTGACCTCGGGAACGGCCGTCGCCAACCTCTTCCCGGCGGTCGTCGAGGCGTCCCTCGCCCGGGTCCCACTCGTCCTGCTCACGGCGGATCGACCCGCCGAGCTCCGCGAGCGCGGTGCGCCCCAGACGATCGATCAGGTCCGCATCTTCGGCGGCTACGTTCGCTGGTTCTCGGAACTGCCGTTGCTCGATGGTGCACCGGAGACGCGGCGCCACGTCCGCTCGGTTGTGGGCAGGGCCGTCGCCACGGCGCGGGGGGGCCCGGCCGGTCCGGTCCATCTCAACATCCCGTTCCGTGAGCCGCTCGTCCCGACGTCCGCGCTCGGACCGCTCGATCCGCCTCGCGCTGGAGATCGGCACGCGCGGCCGTTCACGGACGTCGTGGCGGGGCGTCCCGGGCTCGCTGCAGGCGACCTGGTCGCACTCGCGGCCCTCGTCGCCTCGGTTGAGCGCGGCCTGATCGTCGCCGGACCCCAGGATGACCCGGATCTTCCAGCGGCAATCGCCCGCCTCGCCGCGGCGACCGGCTACCCGATCGTCGCCGATCCCCTGTCGGGCGTTCGCTGCGGACCGCACGACCGAGCGCTCGTCGTCGCCCACGCCGACCACCTGATCCGACCGGGACCGTGGCGTGACGCCCACCTGCCCGAGCTCGTGATCCGGTTTGGGGCGACCCCGACATCCAAGCCCGTCGTGACGCTCCTTGGCGAGGTGGCCCCGGCCCAGATCGTGGTCGACGGAGATGGGGGCTGGAGCGAGCCGGCGATCATCCCGACGACGTTCATCCACGCGGACGCCACGGCCACGGCGATCTCCCTGGCCGACGAGATCGCGACCGTCCGCGCGGCGGCGGATGGTCCGCCGGAGACCCCGTGGGCGACCTCGTGGTCCCAGGCCGACCAGCTGGCCGACCGGGCGCTCCTCGACTGGCTGGGCGAAGTGACGGATCGCGGCGAGCCTTTCGAGGGACTGCCCTTCGCGCTGCTCGGTGGCCTGCTCCCCGATGGCGCGCTCCTGTGGGCAGGAAACAGCATGCCCGTCCGGGACCTCGACGCCTGGCTCCCGAGCGGCGCTCGGTCCATCCGGCCCCTCTCGAACCGTGGCGCGAACGGGATCGACGGGGTCGTCTCGACGGCCCTCGGCGCGGCGGCGGCGGACGTGGGAGCTGTGACCCTGGTTGTCGGGGACGTTTCGTTCCTGCACGATCTGAATGCCCTGGTCGCGGCCCGACTGCACGGACTGTCGGCGACGATCGTCCTCATCGAGAACGACGGAGGAGGGATCTTCTCCTTCCTGTCGCAGGCGACCACAGACGCCCCCGAGGTGGGTCTGCCCGACCACTACGAGGAGTTGTTCGGGACGCCCCACGGCATCGACGTCGGCCCGATCGTGGCGGCACTCGGTGGGGTGTACCGATCCGTGAGTCCCTCCGAGCTGCGCGAGGCACTGGCCGATCCCTTCACCCCGCCGGGCGTCCGAGTGTTCGGGTTCCGGACGGATCGTGGACGGAATGTCGAGCTCCATCACGAGGCAGCCGCCGTCGTGGCGGACGCGCTGTCACGGCTGTGAGCGGCATCATCGTGGACGACCTCCGCTGGGAAGTCCGAACTCGCGGCGCCGGGAAACCGCTGCTCCTGCTGCACGGCTTCATGGGCCGCGGGACGAGTTGGGCGGCCCACGCGACGGCATTCGGCCGCCATTTCCGCGTCATCGCGGTGGACCTTCCGGGCCACGGCCGCTCGGGGATCCCGCGGGATCCGGCGCGCGCGAGCGTCGAGCGGACGGCGGACGACCTCGCGACCATCCTGCATCGAGCAGGGTCTGCGCCGGCGCACGTGGTCGGCTATTCGCTGGGCGCGCGTGTCGCGTTGCGGCTAGCCGTCGCCCGTCCGGATGCGTTGCGTCGTCTCGTGCTGGAGAGCCCCTCGGCGGGCATTGCCGCCGAGGCGGAGCGCGTCGCCAGGCGCGCCGCCGACGCGGACCGGGCCGCCCGCCTCGAACGAGACGGGATCGAGGCGTTCGTGGACGAGTGGGAGCGCGAACCGGTCTTCGCCAGCCTGACGGGCCTCCCACCCACCCGCGCTTCACGGCTCCGATCGGAGCGGCTCCGGAACCGGCCGGTGGGCCTGGCCGCCAGTCTGTGCGGATCGGGACAGGGCAGCATGGTTCCCCTCCATGAGCGCCTGGCGGGGATCCGGACCCCGACCCTGGTCATCGCCGGGGCCATGGATCCGACCGGCCGGGCCCGCGCCGAAGTGGTCGCCGCGGGCATCCCCGGAGCGCGCCTCGAGATCGTTCCCGGGGCCGGCCACGCGCCGCATCTCGAGGCCCCTCGGCTCTTTCGTTCGCTCGTGCTCGACTTCCTGAAGGAGGACCCCGTCGCATGACCGCCGCCGTTACCTGGACCAGCGTCGTCGACTATGAGGACATCCGCTACGAGCACTCGGGGACTGGGATCGCCCGGCTGACGATCGATCGGCCGGAGGTCCGCAACGCCTTCCGCCCGGAGACAGTCAAGGACCTGATCGACGCCGTTGCGCGGATCCGAGACGACCCCTCGATCGGCTGTGTCCTTCTCACCGGTGCGGGGGACCAGGCGTTCTGTTCCGGAGGCGACCAGCGCTACAAGGACCGCGGCGGATATGTCGGGAGCGACGGGCTGGCCCGGCTGAACGTGCTGGATCTGCAGCGCCAGATCCGGTCGCTGCCGATCCCGGTCATCGCCCTGGTCAACGGCTACGCGATCGGCGGTGGCCAGGTGCTGCAGGTCGTGTGCGACCTGGCGATCGCAGGTGACAATGCCATCTTCGGCCAGGTCGGCCCACAGGTCGGGAGTTTCGATGCCGGCTTCGGGATCGGGCTCCTGGCTCGGCTGGTGGGCGACCGGAAGGCCAAGGAGATCTGGTTCCTGTGCCATCGCTACGACGCGACCGAGGCCCTCGAGATGGGCCTCGTCAACCGCGTGGTGCCACTGGCCCAGCTGGAGGTCGAGGGTGTTGCCTGGGCGCATGAGATCCTGGCCATGAGCCCCACCGCGATCCGCTTCCTCAAGTCGGCGTTCCTCGTCGCCACGGACGGGCTGGCCGGGCTGCAGGAGTTCGCGGGCAACGCGACGGGTCTGTACTACACAACCGACGAGGCCCACGAGGGCTCCCGGGCGTTCCTGGAGAAGCGACGGCCGGACTTCTCGAAGTTCCCGCGTCGCCCGTGACCGTGACTGCGGGCTCGGCGCCCGAGCGGCTGTCGCCGCTTCGGACCTGGCTCCTCGCGATCCGGCCGGCCACCCTGCCCGCCGCGATGAGCGGGGTGGCCGTGGGTCTCGGCGCCGCGCTCGCCGTCGGCACGCCCTTCCGTCCGGATGCCGCGGTCGGCTGTCTCGCCGTCGCGCTGCTCTTGCAATTCACGGCGAACCTGGCCAACGACTTGTCCGATTTCCGGAAGGGCGCCGATACGCCGGACAGGACGGGCCCGGTCCGGGTCGCCGCGGCCGGCCTCGTGACCGAACGCCAGCTCGAAGTCGCCATCGGCCTGACGGTGGGCTTGGCTGGCGTCGTGGGCCTGTGGCTCTCAGTCATCGGCGGACCGGTCCTGCTCGGCATCGGCGCCCTCGCGATCGTGGCCGCGCTCGCCTACACGGGCGGTCCTTGGCCGTATGGCTATCGAGCGCTCGGCGAGGTCTTCGTCTTCCTCTTCTTCGGCCTGGTCGCCGTCGCCGGGACCGCGTACCTTCAGGCCGGCCGACTCGAGCCGCTGTTCTTCGCGGCCGCGATCCCGGTTGGCGCCCTCACGACCGCGATCCTCGTCGTCAACAACCTCCGGGACATCCCGACCGATGCAGCGGCCGGCAAACGGACGCTCGCGGTCGTCCTGGGTGCGCACGCCACGACGGTCGAGTACGCCGTCCTCCTGCTGGCTGCGTTCACCGTCCCGGTGGCGCTGACGGCGGCCGGACGCGGCCTCCCGGTCCTGCTGCCGCTGCTGGCGATCCCACTCGCGTCCCCGTTGCTCCGAACGGTTCGGACGTTCACCGAACCACGCCAGCTCAACCCCGTGCTCAAGGCGACCGCCCGCCTGGCGCTCGTCCATAGCCTGCTCTTCGCGGTCGGTCTGGCGCTCCCGGGTGCGACCGTATGACAACCATCCGCGCCCTCATCGCCGATCGAGTCCGGATCCCGTTCCGCCGCCCCTTCCCGACGGCGACGGGGATGTGGATCGAGCGCGATGCATGGCTCATCCGGTTACTCGACGCGGACGGTCGGGTCGGGCTTGGCGAGGCTGTCCTGGAACCCGCCACGGGCGACGTGGCGGAGACGATCCTCGGCTCCCTGATCCGTGAAGCTGCCGAGCTCGCGACCGTGGGGCGTCTGCCGACCAGGGGAGCCTCAGAGCTCCACGGAGCGCCCGGCCGAGCCCTCAACGCGGCGATCGAGAGCGCGCTGCTCGACCTGGAACGCCCCGCCCTGCCGGACATCGCACCCGACGGTGAGGGGGTCGGCGTCAACGCAACCATCCCGTCCGTGGGCTCCACCGCTGCAGCCGAGGCGGCCCAGCAGTCGCTGGAGTCGGGCTTCGGGACGCTCAAGCTGAAGGCCGGCGCGGAACGCGAGACCGACGCCCTCGTGGAGCGCATTCGTGCCATCCGTACGACGGTCGGCCCTCGCGTGCGGCTTCGGCTCGACGTGAACGGCGCATGGGATCTCGCGACGGCGGAGGACCGGCTCCTGGCCATCGCCCAGTTCGACATCGAGTACGTCGAGCAGCCCGTGGCGGCCCACGATGTCCACGGGCTTGCCGAGCTGCGCCGCCGCGTACGGGTCCCGATCGCCGCCGACGAGGCCGCCGAATCCGTGCACGCCGTCCGAGCCCTGCTGGCGGCCGACGCGGTGGACGTGCTCGTCGTCAAGCCCGCCCGGGTCGGCGGCCCGACGGCGGTCGCCGAGATCGCCGAGGTCGCCGCCGAGAGAGGCGTGCCCGTGGTCATCAGTACCCTCTTCGAGACCGGCGTCGGGATCGCCGCCGCCCTCGCCGCGGCCGCCGTCCTGCCGGAGGTCGATGCTTCTCGATTGGCGGAGCGACCCGACCACGGGCTCGCCACCGCGGGCCTCCTGGACCACGACCTGCTCCGGGAGTCCCTGATCGTGGCGCGCGGCCGGATGCACGCTCCGTGCACTCCCGGGAGTGGCGGCCTCGGGATCGTCCTGGACCTTCGTGCGCTGGACCGGTTCCGCGTCGAGGCGGTCGGGGCGCTGGCATGAGCCCCCTCGGGCCCCTTGCCCTCTCGGCCCGGCGTGCCGCCGCCGACTCGGGAACGGCGCTGGCGGTCGTCGATGGGCCCGTTCGCTGGAGCTGGGGAGAGCTCGACAGGCACGCCGATGCGGTCGCTCGGCGGCTCATCCGCGCGGGCGTCGGACCGGCGGATCGCGTCGCGCTGCTGGCTGCGCCGTCCGCCGCGGCCATCGCGGCGCTGCACGGGATCGCGCGAGTCGCCGCCGTCGCCGCCCCACTCGGGCTCGGCCTCACTGCGACTGAGCTCGCCGCCACGGTCGAGGTGATGAACCCGCGCCTGGCCATCTGTGGTCCGGGCCACGATGCGGCCGCGGCTGCGCTGGGCAGGCCGCTACTCACGCTCGAGGAGCTGATCGCCTCGGGCCCGGGGCCAGAGTCAGAGCTGGTCGATGCTTCGACCTCGGATCGTGCCGCGCCGGCGGTGGTCGTCCTCACGTCGGGAACCACGGGGCACCCAAAGGCCGCGGTCCTGTCGACCGCCGCGCTCATCGCGAGTGCAGAGGCATGGCTGGCGGTGCTGCCTGCTGCGACAGGCTGGCTCCTGACACTCGGGCTCGGGCATGTCGGCGGACTCGGGGTCGTCTGGCGGGCGGCCCTGTCAAGCGTCCCGCTGGTCGTCCTTCCCCGTCCGGATACGACCGAGATCCTCGCGGCGCTGACCGGCGATCCTGCGCCCAGCCACGTCTCGCTGGTCCCGACGATGCTGGTCCGGCTGCTGGACAGTGTCGCCGACGGGCGCCCACCGGCGACACTCCGAGCCATCCTCCTTGGTGGTGGGCCCATCGCCCCCGAGCTGGTCATCCGGG
>JAUSJS010000213.1 GCA_030647575.1 Candidatus Limnocylindrales bacterium
GACCGACACGTCGGTCGGATCGTCGGCCGAGACCAGCCGCCAGCGGGCAACCAGCCGGGTGTTGGGATAGAGGTGGCCGTCAACGGTCGGATCGAAGCGGTAGGTCAGGGTGGTCGCACCGGTCCCGCTCGGTCCGGCTACCGGGATCACGGTCGGTCCGATCGCGTTGGCGATGGTGAGCAGCAACTCGACCCGGGCGAGTGGCCGGTCGATCGTCACCGGCTGCCGGAAGTCCACGCCCTCCGCGAACGAGGATTCGGCCGTCGGCTTGCCGAACTCCGC
This sequence comes from Candidatus Limnocylindrales bacterium, assembly GCA_030647575.1. GTDB lineage: Bacteria > Chloroflexota > Limnocylindria > Limnocylindrales > CSP1-4 > SPCO01. The sequence continues at coordinate 283 of JAUSJS010000213.1, forward strand.
CCAGTCGGCAGCGACGGCGGCAGGAGCCAGCGAGAGCGCCAGACCGAGGACGACCCCGAGTCCCGCGACGCGCGCCGTGATCCGGCCCACCCTCCGGGAGCCCGCGCTCAGTCGGCCCATGCGAGGCCCGCCATCCGCACGATCCCAAGCCCGTTCTGCGTCGCGCCCAGCAGCCCAGTTCGCGACAGGGCCCAGCCGGGCCCGTAGGCAACCGGTACCACCGGGACCTCGTCGCGGACGATGGCTTCCGCTCGATCGTAAGCCTCGGACGCGTCGTCGGGATCGATCGCCGAGCCAGCCTCGGTGATGGCCGCATCGAACTCGGGCGAGCTCCAGCCGCCGTAGTTGTTCGAGGCACCGGTGCTCAGCAGGACGCCCAGGAAGTCGTTGCGGCCGGGGTAGTCGGCGACCCAACCCAGCGACCAGACCTGGGGCGTCTCGCTGGTCAGCCGGTCGAAGTACCCGTCCCCCATCGTCTCGGAGACAAGCGCAATGCCGAGCTCTCGCTCAACCTCCTCGACGATCGCCTCGTCATACCCGCCGCCGAAGGTCATCATCGTGGTCGCGGGGAAGCCCGCGCCTCCCGGATAGCCCGCCTCGGCGAGCAGTCGGCGCGCCTCGTCCGGATCGTAGACCGGCAGGAAATCGTCGTCGCTTCGGCCCGGGATCCCCGGGGGAACCATCGAGTTGGCTACCTCCACCGAGCCGTCCGACCCGGCCAGCGCCGCCATCCGCCGCCAGTCGACGGCCTTCCCGAACGCCTGTCGAACGCGGACATCGTCGAACGGCCGCCGGGTCGTATCGAAGCCGTAGTACTGGACGGAGAGCGAGCCGACTACGCGGAGCTGGGGCCCGAGCGCCGCGTCGTAGGCGATCCAGGCGGCATCGAAGCTGCCGATCGGTGCGTAGTCGAGCTCGTCGGCCTCGAAGGATGCGACCTCGCTGCGGCCGCCGAGGTCGCCGATCAGCTCGATCGTCTCGATCGCGGGCGTACCCGCCCAGTAGTGCGGGTTGGCGGTCAGGGTGAGCGCCGTCTCCGTCGAGCCGCTGAGCACGTACCCGCCGCTAGCGACGAACCGATCACCAGGCAGCAGGGCGGACGGCTCCCGCCCGACGCCCGGCGGGACGACGGCGAAGGTTGGCCCGGCAACGATGTTCGGGAAATCGGACGCCGGGCGGACCAGGTCCACCGTCAGGTCGTTCGCGCCGTCGTCGGCGTGCAACCCGACAGACGACGGATCGGCGCTCTGGCCCCGCAGGTACGCCTCGGCCCCCTGGATGTCCATGGCGAGCGAGGCCAACGGCGACGGTTTCGCCGGATCGATCAGCCGGAGCCAGCTGCGCACGATGTCGGATGGGCGCAGCGGGCTGCCGTCGGAGTACGCGAGATCGGGCCGCAGATGGAACGTGATCCGCTGGCCGCCGTTGTCGAATCGCCAGGACTCGGCCAGCGCCGGCCGGAGTTGGAGGCCGGCATCGAACGCGGTCAGGGACTCGAACAGCTGGGCGCTGATCGCCGCACTGCCGGCGTCGCCCTGGACCGCTGGATCGAGCGACGTCGGCGTGCCCGCCAGGATCCTGACCGAACGGCCGGTGGTCGCACCACCCGAAGGAGCGCACGACACCAGGAGCGCAAGCAGGGTGAGGCAGACGACCAGGCGGCGCATCGCGCGGAGTATACGGGCCGCACGCCCGCGGCCATGTTGCGCGGGTCGGCCAACCGCGGCGGACATGGATTGAGGCCCCGCGGGCCCACACCGCCGGGGGAACGATGGATGGGCCGCGAGGCCTCTGCAGCGATAACGAGAATCCGCCCCGAGCGTTAGGGCCGATTCGAGACGATGTTTGGACGTTGTCCGGCCGGTCGCCGGTAGGATGGGCACCTCCCGATGACGACCCGATGATGCTCCACCTCCGCGACACCTTGACCCGCCGAATCCAACCGGTCGAACCACTCGAATCCGGGCGGATCCGGATGTACACCTGTGGACCGACGGTCTATCGCTTCGCGCATGTCGGCAACCTGCGCAGCTTCCTGCTGGCCGACCTGATCCGGCGGGTCCTGCTCTACCACGGCCTCGAGGTCCTGCACGTCAAGAACGTGACCGACGTCGGCCATCTGCGCGATGAGGGCTTCGATCGCGGCCAGGATCCGATGCTGGTTCAGGCCGGCCTCGAATCGAAGACTCCGGAGGAGATCGCGGCGGCATACGAGGCTGCCTTCCACGCCGACGAAGCGGCGGTCAACATCCTGCCGGCCCACGTCTTCCCGCGGGCGACCGAACACATTCCGGAGATGCTCCGCCTGGCGGAGGCGCTCGAGGATGCCGGGCACGCCTACGCCACGCCCGAGGGCAACGTCTACTACTCGGTTGGCACCTTCCCAGGTTACGGCCGGCTGTCCGGGAACAGCCTCGCGGAACTGCGGGCCGGCCACCGCGGCGAGGTGGAGCCGGACAAGCGGGACCCGGCGGACTTCGCGTTATGGAAGGGCGCCCGCGAGGGCCGCCTCCTGAAGTGGCCGACGCGTCGCTGGGGCGTGGGTTTCCCGGGCTGGCACCTGGAGTGCTCGGCGATGGCGACGCGCTACCTCGGCCCCCAATTCGACATCCACACCGGCGGGATCGACAACGTCTTCCCCCACCACGAGGACGAGATCGCCCAGTCGGCGCCGATCGGCGGGTCGATCCCGGCGCGGCACTGGGTCCACGGCGAGTTCCTGCTTTCGGACGGGCACAAGATGGCGAAGTCGGCCGGCAATTTCCAGCGCGTGACAGAGCTCGTCGATCGCGGGCTGGATCCGCTCGCCTTCCGGTATCTCACGCTCACCTCGAAATACGGCCGGAAGCTCGAGTACTCGGATCGGTCGCTGCGGGCGGCGGCAGCGGCGCTGGAGTCGCTACGGGGCCGGTTGCGCGTGCTGGGGGCACCTCCCGACTCGGGGCCGTGGGTTGCTCCCTCGGCGCTCGTCGCGGGCTCGGCCGGCGACCGCCCCAGCGGGATCGCGGCGGGTACCGCCGGCCACGGCGATGGCGCCGGGTACGTACCGCATGACCGAGCGGGCGATCCCACGGCGCCGTTGTCCGCCGCCGGTCGTGCCCTGCACGATCGCTTCGTCGCCGCCATCGACGACGATCTCGACATGCCCGTCGCCCTGGCCCTTCTGCGCGAGATCCTGCGGGCGCCGCTGCCGGCCGACGAGCGGCGCTGGCTGATCCTCGATGCGGATCTCGTGCTTGGGTTGGATCTCCACCGCGTTTGGGAGGACGCGCACGACGCTCCGGTCGATCTTCCCGAGGCGGTTTCGAAGCTTCGCGCCGAGCGTGCCGCGGCGCGGCTGGAGCGGGACTTCGTGCGATCCGATGCGATCCGCGAAGAGCTCGCCGGTCTCGGGTGGGAAGTCGTCGACGGGGCGGAGGGTTCGACCGTTCGGCGGCGTGTCTGAAGGAAGCCCGCCGCTCGGCCCGGGAGCTAGGCCCGCCGGTCAGCCTGGCCGAACCAGCAGGTCGCGGCGCGACCCGAAGCGGTCGATGATCCGGTAGAAGTTGCGCTTGCTCAGGCGATCGCGTTCGGCCTCGGGCAGGCTGGCGTAGCCCCGGTGCTCGTGGCGAACAATCGGCAATCCGTCGAGGTGGACGGCGCGCCGCGGCGGTTGGTCCGGACCGCTGTCGCGCAGGACCAGGCTCCACCAGATGTCGAGGTTCCGGTAAAAGGTGAAGCGCTCGTCGAGCGGGCCCCGTTCGGCGGCGTCGGCGCGCCGGAACGCCTGGACGTAGCCCTCGATGGCATCGACATCGCCGGCCGGCGCGTCCTCGAATTGGCGAAGGTCCTTCGACACGATCCCCCACCCGCCCACTACCGCGACGGTCGGATCGTCCAGCGCTCGAACGAGTGACGTCACGCAGTCGCCGGTCGGCTCCAGGCTCGTGTCGAGCAGGATCGCGATCGGTCCGCTCGCGCGCCGGAGGCCGATGTTCGTGGCGGCGGCGTGGCCGAGCCGTTCGCTGGTCCAGAGCACCTCGACCGGGAGCTCGCCGGCGGATGCAGGTTCGAGGGCATCGAGCGCGGCCTCCTGCTCCGGCGATGGGCCGTCGGCCACGATCATGATCGATGTGCCCGACGGCGACCCCGCCCGCAGGCCGGCCAGCGCCCGGGCCAGGTCGTCCGGCCAGTCCGTGGCGATCAGGACGACGGTCGCCAGGCCGACGGGCGCCTCCTCCAGCCGTGAGGGCACGTTCCGGCTGGAACCGTAGCGAACTCGCCGCCCCTCGGCGACGTCGGGCGGTGCCACGGGCGACAGCGCGAAGTCCGTCCCGCGATCGACGATCTTCCAGCCGGCCGCCTCGATCGTCGTGCGCAGGCGATCCGCCTCGGGCCAGTCGCGCGCCTCACGCGCCTTGGCGCGGTCGTGGGCGGCCGACAACACCTCCTCGGGGATCCGCTGGCGACTCACCGGGGCAGGATAGCCGCGGTGGAGCGTTCCCCGCGAGGGCGGGCATCTCCCTCAGGCCTACTCGGCTCGACCCGGCGCTGCTGGCGCCCCCGGACGGACTCGAACCGCCGACGCAGGCCTTAGGACGGCCTCGCTCTGTCCACTGAGCTACGGGGGCGCGGATGTCATCGTACCGCGATCGGATCCAGGTGCCGGGCGGTGCGCGATCATGCGCCGGCGTCCGCGAACATGTGCCGGCGTCCGCGATCGTGCCAAGGGTCCACGTGGTGAACCTTGGGAGACCTCGAGACACTGAAATCCGGGTTTGAGGCGCCATTCAGCGGGAGATCCGTGCTCAGCCAACGCGTCGACCAGTGGCGACGGGCGCTTGAACCGAGCCTACGGTGCACCTGCCGGACAATTGGCAAGATTTCGGCCGCGACCGGGAAGGCGGAACCGC
>JAUSJS010000214.1 GCA_030647575.1 Candidatus Limnocylindrales bacterium
CGCCGCCCCCCGGGGTCGTGCCCACCAGCACCTTGGTCTGCCCCCAGGCCACGGCCGTGAACGGGATATCGGCTTCCAGGAACACGCGCTTCTCCGTCATCGTGCCCTCCTTTCCCGAGACGGGCCTTGAGCCCGAGGCATCCTGCGCCCGGCCCCAGCGCATGTCGGCATGGCGATCAGACAACCTCCAGGCGGAGGAAGCGGGCGGCGGTTTGTCCCTCGATGAGGCTCCGCGTGCCCGGATCCAGCCGGGCGGCGTCGAGCGACGCGAGGGGATCCGTGTCGCCCATGTCGAAGGGGTAGTCGCTCCCGATCATCACGCGGTCGGCGCCCAGCTCGTCGACGATGAACCGGAGATTGCGCGGGCTGAGCGTGAGCGAGTCCACGTAGATGCGGCGCGCGTACTCCCGCGGCTCCTTGGGAATGGCCGCGGGCCCCTCCGGCCGCACGTGCCAGCCGTGGTTGAGACGGGCGAGCGTGAACGGGAAGGCGCCGCCCCCGTGGGCGAAGGCGATGCGGAGATCGGGGAGGCGCTCGAGCACGCCGCCGAAGATGAGCTTGGAGATGGCCAGCGCCGTCTCCAGCGGATTGCCGACGATGAGGGAAAAGTAGTACCTGGTCAGCCGCTCCTGGCCGACGAGCGGCGTCGCCGGGTGCACGAAGACCGCCATCCCGAAGTCGCGGCAGGCCGCGAAGAACGGAAAGAGCGCGGGATCGTCGAAGTCGCGCCCGCCGGGACAGGTGCCGATCTCGACGGCGCCGATCCCCAGGGCCTCGCGACAGTAGCGCAGCTCCTCCACGGCGAGGGCGGGCTCCTGAAGCGGCACCGTCGCCATCGCGGTGAACCGCGTGGGGTGGCGCGCGGCGACGCCGGCCACGTACTCGTTCTGCATCCGCGCGAAGGCCTGGGCCGCCTTGGGCTCGGCCCAGTAGCAGAACATCACCGGTGGGGGCGAGAGCGCCTGGCGGTCGATCCCGAGCCGGTCCATGTCCTCGATGCGCCGCTCCGGGCTCCACGAGCGGTCGTCGATGTCCCGGAAGAACTGGTCTCCCGTCATGATGGCGGCGCGGCAGGCATCGCGCGGCTCGAGCCGCGGCCACTTGCCGCCACCGTACCGGGCGGCGAAATCCTCCCAGCGCGGGGGGACGAGGTGGGTGTGAAGGTCGATCCGCACTACTTCGCCTCCGTCTTGCCGATGAACTGGATGACGGAGGCGATGCGCTTGGCGTCCACGTCCCAGAAGGCCTTGAACTCGTCGGCGTCCTGGTACGCGATGGGCGTCTTGGCCTTGTCCATGGCCGCCTTGAACTCGTCGTCCTGGACCGCCCGCCGGGTGGCGTCGCGCAGCGTCTGCAGCACGCCGGCGGGAATGCCCCGGGGAGCGAAGAGGCCCGTCCAGATGTAGTACTCGACGTCGTACCCCAGTTCCTTGAGCGTGGGCACGTCGGGGAAGGCGGCCAGCCGGGTGGCGCCCCAGGTGGCGAGCGCCCGCATCTTGCCCGCCGCGATATGCGGCGCGGCGAGCGCCGGGGGCGAGGCCCAGAGGAGGGCGTGACCGCCGAGCACCGCCATGGTCGCGGGCCCGCCGCCGGTCGTCGGCAGGTGGCGCATCTTGAGGCCGGCCGCCTGGAGGAACATCTCGAGCGGCATGTGGGAGGCCCCGTAGGGACCGGACGAGGCGAAGGTGATCTCACCGGGGCGCTTCTTCGCGTCGTCGACGAGCTCCTTCAGGGTCTTCCAGGGCCCGTTCACGACGAGGATGGGCGGATCGGCGTTGAGCCGCGCGATCCCCACGAACTGATCCCGCGTGTACGTGGCGGGCCGGCCGAAGAGCTTGTCCACCTCCGGGGTAGAGGAGATGCTGACGAGCGCGATAAGGAGGGTGTAGCCGTCGGGCTTGGCCACGGACGCGAACTGCGCCCCCACGGCGCCCGCGGCGCCCGCCTTGTTGACGACGACGACGGGCTGCTTGAGGAGGCGCTCGAAGGTTGCGGCGAGCGGGCGGCCGGTGAGGTCGGCGATGCCCCCCGGCGGGAAGGGATTGACGATGGAGATGGCCCTGGTCGGGTACGGCTCCTGGGCGGTGACGCCCGAGACCAGCGTGGCCAGCGTGAGAATGACGAGCGCGACGATGCGCATGATGGTTGCCTCCTCTCGGTCAGTGGCTTCGCGACAGGGTACGCCAGAACGGCGAGAAAATGAAGCAGGAGCGCGAGCTCTCCGACTTCTCGTCCCTGCTGGGCGGCCCGCGCCGGGCTATCCGTCGGGGGTGTGGGAGCAGGTCCTGGCCGGCAGTGAGGACGAGGGCGTGACCACGCGCTTCCTCCGATTCGGGCCCGGCGCGGGCAATGACGCCGTGGTGACCCGCGACTTCCGCGCCAAGGCCTGTGCCAAGGCAAGAGCCTGAGCCTCGGCCGGCCACGACTGAGAACGGGTGCTATGCTATCTACGCTCGCACCCGAGGACAAGGAGGAGAAGACACAGTGAGCCAAGAGCACGAGCCTCATGACCATCACGACCACGCTGACGACGACGTTCAGGAACATCGCGAGCACGACGCGCCGCTGACCGAGGTCGAGCTGCGCGTGCGCGCGCTCGAGTCATTGCTGGTGGACAAGGGCCTCGTGGACCCGGCCGCGCTCGACGCGATCATCGACACCTACGAGACGAAGGTCGGCCCGCGCAACGGCGCCAAGGCTGTGGCCCACGCCTGGGTCGATCCGGACTACCGGCGGCGGCTGCTCGAGGACGGCACAGCCGCGGTGGCGGAGTTCGGCTTCGTCGGCCGGCAGTCTGAGAAGCTTGTCGTCGTCGAGAACACACCGAAGGTCCACAACATGGTTGTCTGCACGCTGTGCTCCTGCTACCCGTGGGCGGTGCTTGGGCTGCCGCCGGTGTGGTACAAGTCGGCGCCCTACCGTTCCCGTGCCGTCATCGACCCGCGCGGCGTGCTGAGCGAGATGGGCGTGAACGTGCCTGCCGACACCGAAGTGCGCGTCTGGGACAGCACGGCGGAGATCCGCTATCTCGTGCTGCCTGAACGGCCGGCGGGGACGGAGAGCATGACCGAGGACGAGCTGGCCGCGTTGGTGACTCGGAACTCGATGATCGGCGTCGCCAGGGTCCAGGCATGAACGGCGCTAACGACCTCGGGGGCATGCACGGCTTCGGACCGGTCGAAATCGAACGGGACGAGCCGGCGTTCC
>JAUSJS010000223.1 GCA_030647575.1 Candidatus Limnocylindrales bacterium
AGGGCTCGAGGGGTCCGTGCTTCCCGGCCTCCTCCGACAGGCCGGCTATCGCGTGCGCCTGGAGCAGGTTGGCGGCACGACCCACCTCCTCGCCGAGCGGCACCGGCTGAGCCCGCTGGCGTCGCTCGTCAGCCATGGTGCGCTCGTCCTGTTCGTGCTCGGGATGGGGATCGTGACGCCCCGCTTCGGGTACGAGACGGCGCTCAAGGTGCCCGTCGGCGAGGGCCGGCCGACCGGGTTCCCGGACGATCCGCAGACCGTCCTCGTCCAGAACGAGGCCTTCGTCGCCCGCTACGATCCGGCCGGAAACCCAATCGACTACCGGACGACACTGGCCGTCTACCGCAACGGCGAGCAGATCGCCCGCAAGGAGGTTACGGTCAATGACCCTCTCTCCGTCGACGGCTGGGTGTTCCATGAGAACTTCTTCGGACCCGCGGTGGAGCTCGACGTCCGCGACGGGAATGGCCTCATCCTCTACTCGGGCGCCGTCCTGCTCGACGGTCAGCTGGCCGGCAAGCCAGAAGGCCTCCTTCGGGTGCCGGGCACGGATGTCTCGCTCGAGCTGCTCCTGGCGAGGGGCGAGGGGGACGTCGCCGAGCTCACGGTCGTCGGCGTCCGTCCACCGCCGAGCGCCGAGGCAGGTCCCGAGATCGCATTCGGCGCCGTGCTTCGCACCGGCGACGGCTACTTCGTTCCGGATCCCGGCATCGGCATCGAGTTCCGGCGGCCGACCAGCTACATCGGCCTGATTGCCAAGCGCGACCCCGGCCAGGGAATCATCTGGCTCGGAGCGATCCTCCTCGTCGTGGGCATATCGATAAGCCTTCTCAGGCCGCGACGACGCATCTGGGCGCGCTATAACGCGACGACGGTGCGCCTCGCGGTCGTAGGCGGGGATCCGTTCGCCGAGGATGCGTGTGCTCGACTGGTAGCCCGGCTGCCTGCCGTCGGTTCGCACCGGACTGAGCCGGTCGCGGTGCATTCGTCAGGGGCCGGGCCAGGTCCGACCGCCGTCGTCAGAGCGGAAGAAATCGGTCGCGCGCGTGACGAGCGCGATGGTGCGACCGCCGTCCGAAACCGCGATGGCGAACGGCTGACCCTCGAACGGGAGCTTCGACCAGCTGGCCCCACCGTCGTCTGATCGAGCCAGCCCGTCCGGGCCGCCGGCGACCAGCACCGACCCATCGGACGTGGCCGCCAGGCTGACGATCGGGTAGAGCTCCGGGGTCGCGACGTTCCCCCACGTCCGGCCACCGTCGTCGGAGCTCGCGAGGCCTTCTGCCGTCAGCCCGAAGAGGCGCGTCCCGGATGGGGCCGCCGCGGCAACCGGAAACAAGATGTTCGCCTCCTGGACGCGCTCCCAGGCACGGCCGGCATCCACGCTTTCCCAAAGCCCACCGGTCGCGAGGTAGGCCCACATCCGAGCCGGGCTGCCTGGATCGCGTGCGAAGCCGTGGATGTCGAGGCTCGGGAGAGTAGCGGGGATGTCCTGCCAGGTGCGGCCTTCGTCGCGGCTCTCGGCGAACACCTCGTGCCCCGCGATCACGATCGATCCATCGGCCGCTGGACCGAGGCTCATCGCGTCGGAACGGGTCCCCAGGGGTTGCCAGCTCCTCCCGCCATCGGTCGAAGAAAGAATCCCGCCATGGTGGCCGAACAGGAGGTGATTCGAGTCCTCGCCGACAAAGGCGAGCGAGTGCACGTCCTCGGTCCCCAGTCGGCTCCAGGCCTCGGCGGACGTGCCGCCAGGCCGGACGAGGACGAACACCACGGCCGCAATGGCCAGCGCCCCGACCGCCGCGGCAGTCAGGACGAGAAACGTCCGGCCGCGCGTTGTGCCAGACGGACGTCGTCTGGTTCGCCCGACAGGGCGCGACCGCTGGGTCAAGCGACGGGGGCCGTACGCGTCATGGGGGGCCTCCACCAACACCACACGAGATCGAACTCGTTTGCCACGAACCGCTCCACGGGCCAGCCATCGTACGACGTACCTGTAGTGCGTGCCAGGCTCGCCCACTCGGCTAGCAATTGAGGGGGGCGCCGCCGGCGCCCGACGCCGCCCGGTTCAGCTCGCGCGACGCGAACTGGGTGAGGGCGAAGTCGACCTTGCCCGTGGCGCGGAAGTCGCCAACCATGAATTCGAGGTAGTTGGCCGCCTCGAGCATCGCACGCGCGGCAGCACCGGAACTCGAGTTCGAATCGACGCCGCTGAGGCTCGCCCTGGCAGCACGGACGAGTCGTTCCACCTCATCCACGCGGCGGCCGACTTCGGCTTGATCGCCGGACGCAGCGGCGGTCTTCGCGGACTCGACCGCACGCAATGCTGCGCGTAACGCATCCTGCCCCGCACAGGCAGGACTCCTGGTTCCCCCTCCGCAGGCGGCGAGCCCCACGATCACCAGCAGAAGCACCAGGCACGTGGCCGCCCTGCCTCGAAGCCGCCCGGACCAACGGGGTTCCCCGAGACCGGGCTTCACGTCAGGCTCTCGCGCTGGCGACCTGTCCTTCGATCGGCCGAATCGAGGCCGCGCCGATCTGCGGCGGCCGGAACCGTCGCAGGCGGAGGGCGTTCGAGACGACGGTCACGCTCGACATGGCCATCGCCGCGGCGGCGAAGATCGGATCGAGCAGGATCCCGGTGAACGGGTAGAAGGCGCCGGCGGCCAGCGGGATCAGGGCAACGTTGTAGGCGAACGCCCAGAACAGGTTCTGCTTGATGTTGTTCATCGTCGCCCGCGACAGCGAGATCGCGGTGACGAGCGCCCGCAGATCGCCGCTCATGAGCGTGACCGAGCCGGACTCGATCGCCACGTCGGTCCCGGTGCCGATCGCGACTCCGACGTCGGCGCGGGCCAGCGCCGGGGCGTCGTTGATGCCGTCGCCGACCATCGCGACGAGCTTGCCCTCGGCCTGGAGCCTGCGGACCTGGGCGGCCTTCTCGTCGGGCCGGACATCCGCCAGGACCCGGTCGACGCCCGCCTGGCGAGCGATCGCCCGGGCCGTCGTCTCGTTGTCGCCGGTCAGCATGGCGACCTCGAGGCCGAGCCGGTGGAGCTCCGCGACGGCTTCGATCGAACCGGCCTTGAGCGTGTCGGCGATCGCGATGACCGCCGCCGGCCGACCGTCGACGGCGACGAAGACCGGCGTCTTGCCGGACGCCGCGAGCTCGTCGGCGGCGGCGCGCAGTGTGCCCGGGTCGATCCCGCGCGTCTCGAGGAACGCCGGCCGCCCGATGAGGATCTGGCGCCCATCGACGCCGGCCTCGATCCCCTGGCCGGAAACCGCCTCGAAGTCCGTCGCGTCCGGAAGCTCGAGCGCGCGGTCGTCCAAGGCGAAGCGCACGATCGCCTCACCGAGCGGATGCTCGGAGCCTCGTTCGGCGGCAGCCGCCAAGCGGAGGATCTCGTCCTCTGCCGGCGCATCCGGCGCCCGGACGACGTCGGTGACCCGCGGCTTGCCCTCGGTCAGCGTGCCGGTCTTGTCCAGCACGACGGCCCGAACCTTGTGGAGCCGTTCCAGCGCCTCGGCGTTCCGGAACAGCACACCGTTCTCGGCGCCCTTGCCCGTCCCAACCATGATCGAGGTGGGTGTCGCGAGCCCAAGGGCGCAGGGACAGGCGATGATCAAGACGGCGACCATGTTCAGCAGCGCCAGGTTGAAGGCGGGCTCCGGCCCAAAGACGAACCAGGCGACGAAGGTCAGCGACGCGATCCCCAGGACGGCTGGCACGAAGTAGCTCGTCACCAGATCGGCGAGGCGCTGGATCGGTGCCTTCGAGCCCTGGGCCTCCTGAACCAGCCGGACGATCTGGGCGAGCACGGTGTCCCGTCCGACCCGGGTCGCTTCGAACCGGAAGCTGCCCGAGGTATTGAGCGTGCCGCCGATGACCTCCTCACCGGGCGCCTTGGTGACGGGGATCGACTCGCCGGTGACCATGCTCTCGTCGACCGCCGAGCGGCCGTCCCGGACGATTCCGTCGACCGGCACCTTCTCACCCGGCCGGACGAGGACGAGGTCTCCCCGAGCGACGTCCTCGATCGGGATGTCTCGCTCGGCGCCGTCGCGGAGCACACGCGCCGTCCTGGGCTGGAGGCCGATCAGCTTCTTGATCGCGTCCGACGTGTGGCTGCGCGCTCGCGCCTCCAGGAAGCGTCCGAGCAGGATGAGAGTGATGATCGCCGACGAGGTATCGAAATAGAGCGGCAGCTGACCCTCGGTGGCGACCCCGGCGGCCTGGAAGAAGCCCGGAAAGAGGATCGCGGCAAGGCTGTAGAAGTAGGCGGCCGACGTCCCAACCGCGATGAGCGTGTTCATGTCCGTGGCGCGATGGCGGAGGACCTTCCAGGCGCCCTTGTAAAACGGCCAGCCGGCGTAGAACTGGACCGGGGTGGCCAGTGCGAGCTGGAACCACGGGTTCATCAGGATCATCGGCAGGAATGGAGCGACCGTCATCGCGGCGAGCCCAAGGAGCAGCGGCACGGTCAGGACGGCGCCCACGATGAGCCGCCGCCGGGTGTCGGCGAGATGGCGCTGCTGGAAGGTGGTCTCGGGCTCGCGGGCCGCCTCCCGGTGGGCGGCGTGCGGCTCGGCCTCGGCGACGTCGCCTCGGGTAGCGGACGGGGACGATCCATCAACGAGGAGCTTCGCCTCGTACCCAGCCGCCTCCACCGCGGCGATGAGCTGGCCGATCGTGACGTCGGAGCGGGCGACGATCGAGGCGCGCTCCGTCGCCAGGTTGACATTCGCCACCTCGACGCCGTCGACCTTGCGGAGGTAGCGCTCGATCCGATTGACGCACGAGGCGCAGGTCATGCCCTCGATACCGAGGGCGAGCGTCCGCGGGCCGGTCAGGCCGCCTTCGCGCGCCCGGAACGCGATCTCAACCGCCTGCGTGGCGGCAGCGCCGGACAGCTCGGCCTGCTCGATCCGGGCCTCGTAGCCGGCGGCCTCGACCGCCGAGCGCAGGTCATCGAGATCGACGCGGGTCGGATCGAACCGGACGAACGCCGCTTCGGTCGCAAGGTTCACGTTTGCCTCGACGACGCCGTCCACCTTGCGGAGATAGCGCTCGATCCGGTTGACGCACGAGGCACAGGTCATGCCCTCGACCGGGAAGCGGACGCCAGCGGCGGCGGGCGTCTCAGCCGTCATGGTTCGGCCTCACATCGATGGCACATACGCGGGGTCGAGGTAGCGCTTGGGGTCCTCGTCGAACTCGAGCTTGCAGCCGTTGCCGCAGAAGAAGTAGTCGATGCCCGCATGGGTGCTGTCGAGCCCCTTGGCCCGGGCGCTCTCTGGCTCGACGGTCATCCCGCAGACGGGATCCACGGCCGTCGCGTGCCCGTGCGTGGCCGCCTCGCCGGCGGCGTGGTGATCATGCTCCGACGCTGGGCCATGGACGCTCGGCCCGACGAGCCAGGCGGCCTCGAGGCGCTCACCCCACGGCGCATCGAACGTCTGGATCTCCGGTTGGAAGCCGGGCGTTGGGGTCAGGCTCGCGGCCGCCCGCGGTCCGACCGCGAAGTGGTTGCCGCAGCAGCAGCCCTCCTCGACGAGCTCAGCGCCGCGGGCATACTCGACTGACGGCGTGCAGCCGCAGGGACAGTTGTACCCGGCACGGAGGGTGCCAGCGTTCCCTTCGATCAGTGTCAATTCCATGATTCGCCTCGACTGCAGGCTATACCCCTGGGGAGTATACCACCGCTTCTCATGTCGCGATGGGCAACTCCCCTGATCAGACCGCGCAGCGCTCGCACAGTCTGCCGCGAGCGCGGAGCCGCCAGGCTAACGTCGCGCCGAGGAGGGCCACGGAGCCTGCGCCGATGAGCGGCTGCAGCGGGGCGAAGATCGAGAGTGCTCCGCCGACGCCCAGCGCAGCGACGACCACCTTGTTGCAGATGGGACAACCGATGGCGACGTATGCGGCG
>JAUSJS010000229.1 GCA_030647575.1 Candidatus Limnocylindrales bacterium
GCCAGCGTGAAAGGAAGGCCATCGCCGGCACGTCGAATCCGGCCGCCTCCGTCTGATACGCCAGCATCCCCGAATCGGAGACTGTCTGCGGCGACGTGATGGATGTGACGCCGTTGCCGCCGGTGAATTCGAATTCGTCGGCCGGGCGCCCGTTACACCCGAAGTCGAGCGGGCTCGTCGGTGGGTTGACGGTGGGTACGGCCGGCGTGTCCTTCCCACCAGGTCCTTCACAGAGTGGGACGACCGGGGAGACGGTCTTCGGGAAGGTCACGGTGTGCGGTTCGTTGCGGTCGAGTGGCCGCCACACGACCGAGTCGCCCTTCTTGATCGTGATCTTGCGCGGCAACATGTCGAGCACGGCCACATGGCCCGCCGGATCCGATGTGCCAACGGTCAGGGTCCAGGTCGTCTTCCCGTTCGAGTGCTTGACCTGGCCGGCCTTCGAGGCAGCCGCCTCGGCGGTCGTACCGGCAGCTACATCAGCCGCAGCCTGGGTTGCAGCCGCTGCGTCGGCCGACGCGGCGGTCGTGACACCCGGGGATCCAGCCGCGACAACGTTGAGCGCGCCTGCCATCCATGGATGGACGCGACAATGGAAGCTGTACGTGCCGGGAGGAGCCGTTACCGTAATGACGAAGGGCGCGGGCGGGCCGGCGAGCGGTGCGCCCATGCTGACGACGCTGAGGCCATCGAACACGCACGGCGCATCGGCGGTGCCACAACCCTGCATCGGGACCGGCAGGACGGTCTCGATCCGCTCCAGCGTCTTGATCGTCCCGTTTGGATTGAGGTCCGTGTCATCGATGTCGGCAGCACCGATCCCGTTGACATCGTTGTCCGCAGCGACGGACCACGAGGCGGGCAGCAGGGTGGCGGTGTGGAAGCCCTCGTTGGTGAACTGGAACGTCCCGCCGGTCGCGATCGTCGCGGTCCGTGGGAAGAAGTCGTTGAACGACCACTTGTGGCCGGCGGGGATGGCCGCCGCACGGTCTGCCGTGATGGTGAACTGCGGCGTCACTGGAGCTGCTAGGACGGCGGCGCCTGTCGAGAGGAGCAGCCCGCCGATCAATGCCGATACGGCGATCAATGGGGACCCACGCTTGAGCAACGCGATACCTCCTCCAGCCCAGGGCTGGCACTCTCGCGACGGGCCGGTTTCGCCATTGGCCAGGCACGGTCGTGGCGACCGAATCGAGGGACCGTGCCGTTGCCTCCCGTCGAAGAGATGCAGCATGGGGCATCACAACCGTCGGCTGCAACGTTCCGTGGCGAGCAAACGTTCACGTAGCGCCCCAAGGAAGAGGGGGACGCACAGGCCCGGCGCCTGCGCCGTCGGGCTGGTGAGTCCCGTGTCGCCGTTCTACGGGACGACCTCGAACTGGGCCATCATCGCCGCGTCCTCGTGCTCCAGGATGTGGCAGTGGAAGACGAACCGCCCGACGTTGTCGGTGAACTTCAGCTTCACCACGGCCGTCTCGCCGCCCCTGAGATTCCACGACTCCTTCATGCGCTCGTACGCCGCGGGTGCGACGCCGTTCCGGCTCACGAGCTGCTGGTCGACGTCGTGGATGTGGATGACGTGGTTCGTGCTGCTCTTGTTCTTCAGGATCCACGTCTCGGTCGTGTCGAGCTTGGGTTGTGCGTCGACGCGGTTCGGATCGAAGACCAGGCCGTTGATCGTCCACCGGCCGCTGATCCTCGCTCGGCCGAACTCGAAGGTCCGCGTGACCACCGAGGTTGAGTCGAGCGACGGGAGTGGCCGGAGTTTCGTCGGGACAGAGCTGTTGTCGGTCAGGTCCCGTGTGACGCGGAACTGCATCAGCTGGCGCAGGGAGCCATCGGCAGCGAGGTTCTGAAGCACGATCTTTTGGTTCAGCCGCTTGGCGAAGTCGACGACGACCTCGACGCGCTCGGCCGGCCCGATGAGGATCCGGGAGCGTCGGACGGGCACCGGCAGGAGGCCGGACTCGGT
Organism: Candidatus Limnocylindrales bacterium; assembly: GCA_030647575.1. Taxonomy (GTDB): domain Bacteria; phylum Chloroflexota; class Limnocylindria; order Limnocylindrales; family CSP1-4; genus SPCO01. The sequence continues at coordinate 1,973 of JAUSJS010000229.1, forward strand.
CCCGATCTGGATGAACGACTGGCCGTTGCTCAGGGCGAGGTCGTACGAGCGGGAGTTCGAAGCGTTGAGGATGCGCAGCCGGTATTTGCGGTCGCCGACCTTGAAGTACGGTTGGGGCACACCGTTCACGAGGATGTGGTTGCCGGTGACGCCGATGGGGTCGAATCGGTAAGCGAGCTGGTTCTTCGCATTGAACGACCGATCGGCGATCAGGAGCGGCACGTCGAACTCGCCCTTCGGAAGCGTCTGGGGGTCGGCCGGGTCGTCGATGATGTACATGCCGGCGAGGCCCATCCAGACGTTCCGCCCAGTCACGTCCATCCGATGGTCGTGGTACCACTGGAAGGCGCCCCGCTCGTTCCCGCCGGCCTCGGTGCCGGTGTAGGTGTACTTCACCGAGCCGCCGGCAGGCGCGGCCAGGAAGGCGTCCGGCTGGCCGTCGTTCTCCGAGCTCGAGTGGTTGCCGTGGTTGTGGAGCGTCAGCTCGCCGGCCGCGCCGGGCAGTTTGTTGACGAGGGTCACGGTTGTGGTCTGCCCCGCCGGCCGGCGGATCGTGGGCCCGGGGAACGATCCGTTGTAGGTCCACATCCTGGTCTTGGCGCCGGGCAGGATCTGGACGTCGGTCGCCGCGGCCGTGAGGGTGATGTTCGAGCCGGTCAGGACCCGGGGAATGATGAGCGGCCTCGAGAAGGCCGACGGGTGCGACGCCCCGGTCGGCGCGGCGGCGCCGGCGGCGAGGGCCGTACCGGTAAGGATCCCGGCGACGAGAAGCGCCACGCGGCGCGGGCGTGACGGACGGACCACAGCGTCTCTCCCCTCAGTTCCCTCGGTGCCCGTAGCATACGCGGCGGCAATGGACCACGGCCGGATCATCGTCCACGCCGGATCCCATTGACGTCCGCGAAGGCGTCAGCCGGGGCGGTGGGTCGAGGCAGAGCGCACCGATAATCGGAACCCGAACGTCGGCGAATGGTGGCAGTGGCTCTACGAACGGCTTGAAGCCGATCCGGATCCCGGGAAGGCGCAGGCCGCCTATGTGGCCCATCGGGGGAAGCGGGGCCGGTAGCGCTCAAGGCGAGGTGCTACCTGTCCGAACGCGCGGATCAGGCTTGGGGAGAGGCCCATCCCGGACGTTCCGCATCCAGCGTTATCGACAGACCACCGGGTGCGCGGTGGGGTGCGCCGATTCGTGGCCGGCCTCCTCGTATCCCGTTCGCTTCGCGACCACGATCAGCTTGGCAGCGGTGCCGCTCGGCCCTTCCGACGTCTGGATCCACAGCTGCTCGGGCCCGATGCCGAAGACTCCGTCCAGGGACGTCACGTGCCGGCGGACTCTGGTGATCTGGTAGGTCCACACGAAATCGTTGCTGGTCCAGACACGAACCGTCGCACCCAGCAGGCTCGCCCCGTTGTTGATCTTCGATCGTTCGAGCAGCGGCAGGAACATGCCCTTGCGCGCGTGGGCGTAGATCATGGTCACGCCGGCCTCGCGCGGTTGCGACAACTCCCGGATGTACATCGCCACGTTGCACAGTGGATAGCCGCCGCCCGGCTTGATGACCGGCAGGTCGATCCTCAGCCCCGAGATCGCGATCCGCGTCGCGACCGCGAACCTCAGGACCCCGCAGTGACCGAGCGACCCGGTGCCTACCTTGATGGAGACCGTTGACGTCCGGGCGTACGCCCAGATCGCGTTCATGGTCCTGATCGAGACCGCCGTCGACTTGGCGACGGCCCCCCCAGCGTCCGTCACGGCGCTCCCGAGCCGGGCGATGAGGGTCGGCTTGGCGCAAGTGCCTCGATATGCGATCACCGGGTAGCTCGTCGACGGCTGAAGCCCGACGAGGCTCAGCCCCAGCACGGCGTTCCCAGTCCAGTACGCCGTCAGGCTCGCGGTCCCGTTCGCGCCATTCGTTCCGAGCTGCGCGTTCCAGGTGCGGCG
>JAUSJS010000243.1 GCA_030647575.1 Candidatus Limnocylindrales bacterium
CCCGCTGCCCGCCCGGCGTAGATCAGCTGCTCGGTCGAAAGCCCCGATCGAGCCCGCAGGTCGGCCAGGTGACGCTTCGCCGTGCTCGGCCGAATGCCCACGCGCTTGGCCGCGTCCGGGACGGATCCGCCAGCAGCAACAAAGGCAGCGAGAACGTCCATCTGACGCTGGGTCGCGGGCCGCGAGAGCGCGCCGCGCAGGTACCCGTCCCTCATGCGCTTCGTGCCGTCGCCGAGAGGGACTCCCTCGGCGTGCGGTTGATCATCAAGAAGCGCAAGGATTGCTGAGTTAAGGAGGCGCTAGCCCTCTCGCCCCGACCAACGCACCTTATGTCCCGTCGTCCGTTCGCTGACGCCGCTTCTTGCGTGCCTCGGGTGTGTCCGCGTAGTGGACGCGCGAGCGCCGACCTTCGAGCAGGGGGCGTCGGAGCCCCAGCCGCACTACTCCCCGAACCCGCCGGACCATCTGTGGCGGCACGACGGCGTCTGGAAGCGCAGCAGGCTCACAGAGTTGGGGCCGGCCGGCCAATGACCAATGGCCTGTTCGACCCACGCAACCGACTGGCATTCGTAGCACCCGTCGTGCTCGACGGCCCACGCAATCTTGCACTTGTGCTCGCTGACTCGCAGTGAGAGCTGTATCGGGGCGCGACGCCGATATTCGATCCCTCAGGCGAGGGCTGGGGGTTCACTGTGCGGCGGCCCTCCGGGCGGAACCGCCGCCGCCGCGGGAACGGCCCCGAGGATGTGCGACGAGCGTCGTGCCGCATCGACGACGAGCCCGACCAGGCGCTCGCCCTCGAACTTGAACTGGTCCGGCGTGAGGGCGAGGGCGAGGGCGGCGGGTGGCCGCCCGACCGGCGTCCGGATCGGGGCGGCGATGCAGGTGAGCCCCGGCACCCCCTCCTCGTGGTCGAGGCCGAAGCCCCGGCGGGCTGCCGTCTCGACGGCCTCAACGAGGACGTCGCGTCGGGAGATTGTCCGCTCGGTCAACCGGAGGAGGGACCAGTCGTCGATCAGCTCGCTGACCTGGCGCCGTGGAAGCCGAGCGATCAGCACCTTGCCGATCGCCATCGAATGGGCGGGCCCCCGGAGGCCGGCGCGCAACAGCCGCTGGTGCACGGCCCCGGGGAAGGACTGGACCGCGGCGATCATCACCTGCCTCCCGACGAGCTGGCCGATCACGGCGGTGGTCCCGGTCGCCAGGGCTAGCCGCGCGAGCTCCTCGTTCAGCTCGGGGAACGGGTCGAGACGCTGGTCGAGACGCTCGAGCAGCTGCGGCAGGCGATCGCCGAGATGAAGCGCCCCGCCGGTGGTGCGGGCGAGGTAGCCGTCGTCGAGGAGCGTGTTGACCAGGTGGTAGACCGTGCCTAGTTTGAGGTCCAGCTCTGCCGCGAGCTGCTTCGGGGTCATCCCGTCGCGCGCCGAGACCAGCTCTAAGACCCGCAGTGCGTGCTGGACCGTCGACAAGGTGTCGCTGTGCTGGCGACGAGGCTCTTCTGCGCTTCGCGAGCTGCCGGGACCAGTCGGGGACGCAGCCACACCGCTCCTCTCCTATCAACCTAGGCCGGGCGACATGCCGCATCGTCGCCGCTCGCGGACAGGATATCGGAGGGCCGAACGTCCCCGTTCTCGATTTCGCAGTATTCGAAAACCCGCTGGACACCCGCGAATGCCGCTCCTACGATAGCGCCGAGCCCACCGCAGCCCGTCGGCTGGGATCGCTGGCCCGCTGGATGAGGGCCTGACTCAGGCCGGTGAGTTGTGGATGCTGTCGAGACCGCGCCGACTGCAGGCGGCGTCATGACCCCGCGCGACATCCGCTAGGACGACCGGGTCGATCTTGCCGCACCCGTGCCACGTCCGTCTGCGGTGAGGGCGACCGGGGAGGTTGGAATGAAGGCCCAAGTTCTGAACCGATACGACGACGACCTCAGCGCCCCCAGCTGGGTCGATTTCGAAGACGTCCCGGACCCCAAGATCACCACGCCTACCGACGTCATCGTCCGCCTCGGCGGCGCTGGGGTCTGTCGTACCGACCTGCACATCATCGAGGGCGTCTGGCGCCCGAACATGGATCCAACCGGCAAGGGGCTGCTGCCGCTGATCATGGGTCACGAGAACGCCGGCTGGGTCGAGGAGGTCGGGTCGGCGGCCACGGGACTCCACAAGGGCGACCCGGTGATCGTGCACCCCAAGATCACCGAGGGCTCCTCGCTCGTGCACCGGCGAGGCCACGACATGCACGGCCCCGGGCGGTTCCCGGGCCTCGACTCCAGCGGCGGCGGGTACGCGGAAGCGATGGTCACGTCCGTCCGCAACATCGTGAAGCTTCCCAAGTCGCTCGCGCCCAAGGACGTCGCACCCTATGCCGACGCCGGCCTCACCGCCTACCGCGTCGTCAAGAAAGCCGTCCGCGAGCTGATGCCGGGCCAGTTCTGCGTCGTCATCGGCGTCGGCGGCCTCGGCCACATCGGCATCCAGTGTCTCAAGGCGATGTCGGCGGTCGAGATCATCGTCGTTGCCCGCTCCGATCAGTCGCTGAAGCTCGCCAAGGAGAGTGGTGCCGACCACCTCGTGAAGGCGGACGGCAGCGAGTTCGACACGGTGATGTCGCTCACGAAGGGCGAGGGCGCCGAGGCCGTCATCGACTTCGTCGGCGAGAAGGGCACGACGTCCCTCGGCCTGAAGATGACTCGCCCGCTGGGGAACTACTACATCGTCGGCTACGGCGAGAACATCAACATCCCCGCGGTCGATCTGATCATCACCGAGAAGAGCATCATCCCGAGCCTCGTCGGCACGTGGGCCGAGCTCGCCGAGCTGATGGCCCTTGCCGACCGCGGCCTCGTCCGGCTCGTCACCCAGGAGTACCCGCTCAAGGACGCCAACAATGCGCTCAAGGACCTCAACGCGGGAAAGGTCTATGGACGAGCCGTCCTCATCGCATAGCACGTCTGGCCCAAGGGGACGGCGATCGTCCCTCGTCATAGGAGGACACTCGATGCGGAAGCCCATTACCCTGGCCGTAATATCCGCTTTGCTGGTGGTCGGCTGCGGCGGCGCCCAGCCGACAACCGCTCCCGGCAACCTGCCCGCCAGCTCGGCGACCGCCGGCGACATCAGCTACACAGCCTACGGCGACTACGCGCAGTACGGCTCGACGCCGGACGTCGCCGGTCCCTGTTCGTACGCGTCGATTGACCAGAAGGACTACTCGGGCCGCACCCTCAAGATCATCACCCACGCCGTTCCGGTCATGGGTGAGCCGACCGACCTGCACGCCAAGCAGTTTCAGGACCTCACCGGCGCCAAGGTCGAGGTCGTGCACGTGCCGTTCGGCGACCTGTTCCAGAAGGTTCTGACGCCGCTTCAGGCCGGGCAGGACGCCTACGACGTCTTCTTCAACGCGTCCCTGTGGATCGGAGACCTCAACCCGTACGAGGCGCCGGTGCCGGACGCGTACCTGTCCGTCCCCGCGATGCAGGACGTCACCCAGAACTACAAGGACGTCGCCACCTGGAACGGGAAGATGATCCAGTACCCGGTGGACGGGGACCGCAACTACCTGAAGTACCGGACCGACCTGTTCGACAACGAAGCGATCAAGGCCAAGTACAAGACGGACACCGGCAAGGACCTCAGGGTCCCCGAGACCTGGGACGAGTACAACGAGATCGCGAAGTACTTCAACGACTGGGACTGGGACAACAACGGCGAGAAGAACTACGGCAGCGCGGAAGTCACCAAGCGTGACGACCTGATGTTCTCGGCGTTCATCGGCCGGGCTGCTCCGTACGCGAAGAACCCGAACGTCAAGGGCGGGTTCTACTTCGACCTCGAGACGATGAAGCCGCAGATCAACAACCCCGGCTTCGTCAAGGGTCTCGAGCTCATGGTCGACGCGCAGAAGGCCTTCCCGCCCGGCGGCAGCAGCTTCGGCCTCGGCGACGAGATCCTCTCGTTCGGTGGCGGCCAGACGGCGATGAGTTACACCTGGGACGACGCCTTCATCCAGGCGATGGAGAAGACCAGCCCGATCCGCAACAAGGTCGCCGCGGCGCCGCTGCCGGGCGCGACGCAGGCGTGGAACCGGAACACGAACCAGTGGGACAGCTTCACGACGCCGAACCGGGCCCCGTACATCACGTGGGGCTGGGGAGTGGCCGTCTCGAACCTGTCCAAGAACCAGGACATGGCGTTCGACTTCCTCTGCTTCTTCTCCAATGAGGCGAACCACACGCTCGACCTGCAGATCGGGCGGTTCGGGGTCAACCCCTTCCGGACGAGCGACTTCGACCCGAAGTTCTGGGAGGAGAAGCTCGGCTGGGAGACCAACACCGCCAAGACCTACGTCGAGACGCTCTCCGGCATGGACGGCGCCTCGAACCGCGTCTTCGACCTCCGCGTCCCGGGCGTCAACGAGTTCATGTCCTCGATGGCCACCGGCGTCGCCTCCGCGATGGCCGGCGAGAAGACGCCGCAGCAGGCTCTCGATGAAGTCGCCACGGAGTGGGCGGCCATCGTGGACCGGATCGGCGTTGACAAGGTTCGCGAGGCGTACCGCACCGTGGTCGCGCTCGAAGACGCGCAGTAGCTCTTCGGACGGGACGCGGGCGGGGTCCGGGTTCTCCCGGCCCCCGCCCGCGTCGCGGCATCACCTGGCGACCCTATACCGACCACGTTGGCAAGGAGCGGTATCCGGTGGTGGTGACGAGCGCGATCCGGTCGCGGATGGGGGGCACTGACGATGCCTGACGGAGAACGGCAGCCGGCGGCGTCGCCCGAGTTCGACAGCGTGGCCGAGACGCCAGCGGGACGGGTCCGACCGGGCTCGCCCGCCGGAGGCTCGTCGCTCCGGCGCTACAAGCTCTACTTCCTGCTGCCGGGCTTGATCGTCCTGCTGCTGATCATCCTCTTCCCGCTGCTCTTCACGATCCGGGTCAGCTTCTCGTCCTGGAGCTCATCCGCGCCGGGGCTGGACTGGATCGCCGCCAAGAACTACGAACGACTGCTGGCGGACGCGCGCTACTGGGAGTCGCTCGTTCGGCTGGCGATGCTCGCTGCCGGAACCGTCCTGATCGAATACGTCCTCGGTTTCGGCCTGGCCCTGCTCGTCTGGCGCGAGGTCAGGGCGAAGCGCTTCTTCCGGGTCCTCTTCCTCGTCCCGATGATGACAACGCCGGTGATCATGACCGTCATCTGGCGGACGATCTTCCATGAGTCGCTCGGACCGGCGAACGAGGTCATGGCGCTCTTCGGGCTGCCGGCCCAGGCCTGGCTGACCTCGAGCTCGGCCGCCGTGATCGCGGTCATGGTGGTCGAGATCTGGCAGTGGACCCCGTTCATGCTGCTGCTGCTGCTCGCCGGCCTCCTGAGCCTCCCGAAGGAACCCTTCCTCGCGGCGGCGATCGACGGGGCCGGGCCGATCCGGACCTTCTTCCGGGTGACGTTCCCGCTCATGGGCCCGATTTCGGTCGGGGCGATCATCATCCGCCTGATCGAGGCGTCGAAGATCATGGAGACGGTCTATGTGCTGACGTCGGGGGGGCCCGGCACGGCAACCGAGACATCCAGCTTCTACATCTACATCCGCGGCCTGCGCGACTTCCAGATCGGCTACGCCGCGTCCCTCTCGTTCGCCTACCTGGTGATGATGATCGTCTCGATGACCTTCATCGCGAAGGCCCTCAACCGCGCCTTGGTCGGGAGGAGGGCGTGATGCCCAGGCTCTATGTGGTCCTGAAATACGGAGCGATCCTCTTCTGGTCGTCCTTCGTCATCGCGCCGTTCCTCTGGGCATTGACGACGAGCTTCAAGACGATCAACGGGGTGACCGGCGGACCGACCTACATCCCGTGGCTCCAGTACGAGCCGTCGCTCGCCGCCTGGGGGAGCCTCTTCGGCAGCACCGGCGGCATCGACATTGTGCAGCCGTACATCGACAGCATCGTCGTCACGTTCGGGGCGAGCCTGATCAGCATCGTGCTCGGCACGCTCGCTGCGTACGGCCTGTCGCGGTTCACCTACCAGGTGGGCCCCGTCAAGAACGCGGACATCGTCTTCTTCTTCATCTCGCAGCGGATCATGCCGCCGGTCGTGCTCGCGATACCGTTCTTCCTGATGCTGCAGTTCCTCGGCAAGCAGCTCTCGCAGCGCGAGCTGACGCTGAACATCAGCGACGCCGGGCTCGAGCTGCTGGCCAAGGAAGGCTACAACCCGGCGTTCGGCGCGCGCCCGCTCTCCCCCGTCGCCGTCGGACTTGTCCTCGCGGCGGCCGGCGCGCGCCTC
>JAUSJS010000252.1 GCA_030647575.1 Candidatus Limnocylindrales bacterium
AGGACCTCGACCGGGTAGAAGCCCATCGGCTGGGCGTTGATGAGGCCGACCAGGAACTGAGCCGGATAGAAGAGCTTGAGGAACGACGACTCGTAGGCCGTCCGGGCGAACGCCGCGGCATGCGACTTGGCGAACCCGAACGACGCGAACGCCGCGACCTGGCGGAACAGTTCCTCGGCCGTCGCCTCCTCCATCCCCGGTTGGCGCAGCGCCCCATCGACGAACTGGCGATGCAGCTTCTCCATCTCTCGACTGGAACGCCACGTGCCCATCGCCCGTCGGAACCCGTCCGATCCCGCCGGCGTGAACCCGGCGACATCGGTCGCGATGCGCATGATCTGCTCCTGGTAGAGGATCACGCCCATCGAGTCCTTGAGCACGGGCTCGAGGGTCGGATGGAGGTAGGTCACCGGCTCCAGGCCCTGCTTGCGGCGCAGGTAGGGATGGACCGCGTTGCCCTGGATCGGGCCGGGCCGGATGATCGCGACCTCCACGACCAGGTCGTCCAGGTTCTGCGGCCGCGACTTGGGCAGGGTCTGCATCTGGGCCCGGCTCTCGACCTGGAAGACGCCGACGGTGTCGGCCGCCTGGAGCATCGTGAAGACCTCCGGCACGTCCTCCGGCAGACGATCGAGGTCCAGGCAGACCGCGCAGTCGTGCTCGATCAGCTGGAGCGTCTCGTCCATCGCCGCGAGCATCCCGAGACCGAGCAGATCGAGCTTGATCAGCTTGAGCGTCTCGACGTCGCGCTTGTCGAACTGGACGACGACCCGATCCGGCATCGTCGCCCGTTCCAGCGGCGCGATGTCGATCAGCGGCGCGGCGGTCACCAGCATCCCGCCGGAGTGGATGCTCAGGTGGCGCGGGAAGCCATCGATCCGGGCGCAGAACTCCAGCCAGCGCTCCCAGTCGCTCAGGCCCACCGTCAAACCGCCACGAGGCTGGGGCGGTGGCTCGGGCTCGACCCGGGCAACCGAGGAATGAGCGGTTGGTGCGCCCTGGTCGGCCCGCCGTGGCGCCGGCGGGTCCCAGTGCCGCGGCCGCCCGAGCCTGTCCGTCGCGCGTGCCGGCGGCTCCAGCTGGCCACTTTCCGGGTCGACCCGCCGACCCTCGATCTGCGGGGGAGCAACGAGCCGCTCGCGGTCTCCCTGGTAGCCCGTGCCGCGACCGGCGCGCAGCCAGGCCACGCTGGCCGGGGTATCGCCGGGGCCGCCCTCGTCGTCGCCACGCCCACCCGCTCGCAATTCGGCCACCGGGACCAGGCTATCGGGCAGCCCCGCAACCCTGGCGGCATCCTCACGCCGAGGCAGTCGGCCATCGCCCGCCTCCCCCACTCCACCGGTCGCCAGCCGGCCGCCGCGCGCATGGTTCAGCTGGCCCATCCGATCGGTCAAATCATGGGCCGCGGCGAGGGCCGGCGCCGCCGCGGAGCCGTAGGCCTCCGGGCCGCCGCCGCCCGGTTCCTCGCCCGGTCGACGGAAGAATTCGGCGAATCCGCCATCCGCTTGGAGGTCGCGCCGGACCATCACCGAGTCGTAGGTTTCGAGCGCTTTCGCGACCCGGTCGACCAGCGGCCGCGGGAACCCCAGCGCGTAGCCGACCTCGCGGACCGCCGATCGTGCCCGGTAGGTGACGAGGTTGCAGACCATCCCCGTGTGCTCCGGCCCGTAGCGCTTGTAGACGTACTGGATGACTTCCTCGCGGCGCTCCGAGCTGAAGTCGATGTCGACGTCCGGATACGTCGTCCGGCCCTCGTTGATGAAGCGCTCGAAGAGCAGGTTGTGGCGGATCGGTTCCACCCGGCTGATGCCCAGCACGTAGGCCACGATCGAGCCTGCCGCGCTCCCCCGCCCCTGCGCGGGGATGCCGTGCTCCTTCGCGAACCGCATCAGGTCCCAGCAGATCAGGAAGAACTCGGCCAGGCCGGTCCGCTCGATGACGTCCAGCTCGTGCGCCAGCTGCCTGACCACGGGCGGGGTGAGCGGGTGATAGCGCCGTCGGGCGCCCACCTGGCACAGCTCCACGAGATAGCTGAACGGCGTCTCCCCGCCCGGCACCGGGAAGCCCGGGAAGCGGTACTGCTCGAAGCCGAGGTCGATCGAGCATGACGCCGCCAGCTCCGCTGCCGTCGAGATTCCTTCGGCCCAGGCATGCGCCGCTCGCGGATCCGCGACGGCGAACGCGGGCTCCCCGGGCGGGAGCATCACCAGCTCCGCGCCGGATTTCAGGTACGACTCGCCGTCCAGCCGGCGCAGGTCGCCGAGCGTGTCGAGCGACCGGCCGTGGCGAATGGCGGTCAGGACGTCGGCCAGCTCGCGATCCTCCGGCCGGGCATAGTGGACGTCGTTGGTCGCCACGACGGGCAGCCCCAGCTCTTCGGCCAGGGCCGCAGATTCCGAGACGAGCCAGTCGTCGTCGGGGAGCAGGTGGTGCGACAGCTCGATGAAGAAGCCGGCAGTGGCCGGGCCGTCACCACGTCCGAACAGCGCTGCGTAGCGTTCGGCCACCGCCCGGGCCCCAATCCGATCGCCCGCCCGTAGCCGGCGGGCCAGCTCCCCCTCGCCGCAGCCGGACAGCGCCACCAGTCCATCCGTGTGCTCGGCGAGCAACGCCTGGCTGAAGCGGGGGACGCCCTTCGTGCCGGCCAGATTGGCCCGCGAGACGAGCCGGCAGAGACTCCGCCAACCAACCTGCGAGCGAGCGAGCAGGACGAGATGCGGGCCGCGCGTCCGCTCTCGGATCCCTCGCAGGTCCTCCTTGACCGGGTCGCGCGGACCGGGAAGGAGCGTCCGCGGTGGCCGGGGTCGGACCGGGAGACCCTCACTGACGTCGGGAAGCGAC
>JAUSJS010000253.1 GCA_030647575.1 Candidatus Limnocylindrales bacterium
TCCGCTGCTCGCCGGAGAGGACGGGGTACCCGTGGCGGGCGATGCCGCGCCCCTCCACGACGAGGCCGACGAGCTTGCGCGAGGGCTCGTCGCGGGCAACCTTCTCGAGCGCCGCCCGTCCGACGAAATCGTCCGGCTTGCCGAGCTTCACCACCCGGCCGAGTCCGGCCTCGAAGGGATTCGTGTCGAGGTCGAGCTCGTTGCCATACAGCGGCATGCCCGCTTCGAGCCGAAGCGTGTCCCGGGCGCCCAGGCCGACCGGCACGCCGCCCTGCGCCTGGACCGCACCGAGCAGGACCTCCCAGAGCTTGATCGTCAGCCCGGTCTCGACGAAGACCTCGAAGCCGTCCTCGCCGGTGTAGCCGGTCCGGGCGACCAGCGCCGGGATCCCGGCCACGGTGCCCTCCGCGATGGCGTAGTAGTGCAGCGCCCGGAGATCGACGTCCGTGAGGGGCGACAGGAGGTCGACGGCCCGGGGGCCCTGGACCGCCAGCAGGGTGGTCACCAGGGCACGGTCGTCGAGGACCGCCTTGAACTTGACGAGCCGTTCGGCCAGGGTGTCGGAAACGACCTCCGCGTTACCGGCATTGGCCACGACCAGGAACCGCGCGTCGGCCAGGCGGTAGACGATCAGATCGTCGATGATCCCGCCGGTTGGGGTGCAGATCATGGAGTAATGCGCGCGCCCGATGGCAAGGCTCGGCGGATCGGTCACGAGGGCGGCTGCGAGCGCCGCGCCGGCTTCGGGTCCCTCGACGTACAGCTCGCCCATGTGCGACAGGTCGAACAAGCCGACCCGTTCACGGACCGCCCGATGCTCCTCGATGATCGAGCTGTACTGAACCGGCATCAGCCAGCCGCCGAACTCGATCAGGCGCGCGCCGAGGGCTCGGTGAGCGTCGGTGAGGGGGGTCAGATGGACAGTCGGCTCGAGGGCCTCGGTCACGGCACGGCCTCGGCCGAGCGCGCGCCGCCCGCCGGCGACATCGCCTCACCGACGATCTCCGCAGCCCGCGCCACCAGGGCTCGCTCCGTCTCGAAGGTGAGCATCGAGCTCGCCTCGGCGAAGGTGATCCAACGAACCTGCTCGAACTCGTGGTCGTGTCCGGCCAGATCGCCGCCGATCGGATCCATCAGGAAGTAGTGGACGGTCTTGTGGATGCGCTGACCGCCCTGGACGAACCAGTACTCGATCGAATCGAGGGGCGCGCTGATCCGAACCTCCAGCCCGGTTTCCTCGGCGACCTCGCGGAGGGCGGTCTGCTCGCGCGTCTCACCGGGCTTGGGCGTGCCCTTGGGCAGGGTCCACGTCCGGCCATCGCGGTCGCGACGGCGGCTGCCGACCACGAGCCACGCACGTCCCGACTCATGGCGGATGACGATGCCACCGGCGGACGTGGCGGTTACGGCCCTCAGGCGGACCACGGCGCCGATGCGGCGCCCGGGCGTCGGGCCGGCCCGGAGCGCCCGGAGCGGGCCCACTGCATCACGACCAGTGGACCGGGTCGGCCGCTCCGACGATGGTGCGATCGGGCCGGCTGGATGGCGCGCCACCCGGCGCGCAGACGGGTCAATGGAGCGACGTCGGGGCCGTGCAGGACCGTGGCCCGCATCCCGGGCGCACGGAACGTTCCGGCCGGCCGCAGACCGAGTCGGCGTTCACGGACCCGGGTGGACGGACGCACGAATTGTGCCGCCGGACGGGCCGCGTACTTGGCGGCGATGCTGTGCTCCATGGGGCGCAATGGTACCCGTTCAGTCGGCCCGCGCAAGCACATCATCGAGCATGCCGCGCATGGATCGTGCGACCTCCGGTGCGAGCACGCCACGCTCTACGGCCAGCTCGATCTCGCGTCGCGCCGCGGCCACGTACAGCTCCATCGCCCGCGGGGCATGCGCCCGCAGCGCGTCCAGATGCGTCCGGAGGGTGCCGAGGTCGCCGCGGCTGATCGGGCCGGTCAGTGCGGCGGCGATCCCGAGCGCCCGGGCGTTACCGAGGGTCCCCTCGATGAGCCGGCCGTAGATCGCCAGCGAACCAGCCTCGTCAAGGCCCGCCACGCGCCCGAGCTCGGCGATCGCATCGAGCAGGGCCACAAACCCGCCGGCCGCCAGGACCGCGGCGGCGTGGTAGGCCGCCTTCGCGCCGGGAGCCAGCCTGACCGGCGTTGCGCCGATCGCCTCGGCCATCGCGGCCAGCATTGCGGCGAGCTGGTCGTCGGCCTCGATGGCGACCGTCGCGCCGTGGAGGGCGGCGACCGCGCGTTCCGTGTCGGCGAAGGCAACCAGCGGGTGGAACGAGCCGACCTGCGTGCCGGCGGCCATGGCCGGCGTCAGGACCTCGGCGCCCAGCGCGCCGCTCGTGTGGATCATCGCCTGCCCGCCGTACATCCGAAGCGTCCGTGCCAGCGGAGCGACCGCGTCGTCGGGGACGGCCAGGATGATCAGCTCGACCTCCTCGACCAGCGGCTCAGGGTCGACGAACGCCCGGTGGACCTCGACCAGGGAGCGGAAGCGCTCCCGGCGGGTCGGGTCGCGACTGGCGACGGCGTGGATCGGCCAGCCGGCCCGTGAGAGGGCGACGCCGAGCGCGGTTCCGACCGCGCCGGCCCCCACGATGCCGATGACCGGCGGCTCGCCCGGCTGTGAGTGCTGATGGGGATGCGCGTGACCGGAGACGCCGTGCTCGACGTGGCGATGAGCGCCCG
>JAUSJS010000260.1 GCA_030647575.1 Candidatus Limnocylindrales bacterium
GCCGCTGATCCTGATCGGGATCGGCGTCGGGCTTCTGCTGGCGAGGACTCGGCTGGCCTTCCTCGGCAGCTTCCTGGTCGCCGCAACCCTCGGCGTGATCGTCGGTGGGCTGCTCAGCGGCGGGGTCCAGGGCTTCGCGGGCAGTGCCTGCGGCCCCGGCGGCGGGACGACCGCGTTCGTTGCTCGCGAGGGCTCGCTCGGTGGGCCGTCCGCGTCCGTCCACATCGACCTCAACTGCGGGAGTCTCACGGTCGGCGTCGCGTCGGGAAACAGCTGGCGTATCGAGGGCGAGGATGGCGACGGGACCGGCCCGAGCGTCGACGCCGACGGCCATTCGATCAGCGTGCGCTCGCGCGACAGCGACCGCGGCCCGCTCGGCGTGTTGAGCGAGCGGGAGACCTGGCGGATCACCCTTCCCGATGCGGTCCAACTCGATCTCAACCTGGATCTGAACGCTGGAAGCTCGACCATGAACCTCGGTAGCGCGTCGGTCGGGGCCCTCGAGCTGAATCTGAACGCGGGATCGGCCATCCTGGATCTCGGGTCCCTGCATGAGCTCGGGGACCTGCAGGTCGGGCTCAATGCGGGGTCGCTCAATCTGACCCTGCCTAACCAGTCACTCACCGGCTCGATCGAGGCCAACGCCGGTTCCGTCAGTCTGTGCGTTCCGCCCGGGGCGGCGCTGAAGCTCAACACGGCCGAGAGCATCGTCGCCAGCTACGACTATGAGGATCATGGCCTGGTCAGGGGCGGTTCGACCTGGCAGACGCCCGGCTTCGACACTGCCGCGGTCCGCATTGAGCTGGACACGCGGGCGAACGCCGGCTCCTTCTCACTCGATCCGGAGGACGGTTGCGGTGGCTGAACGACTTTACCGATCGCGTGACGACCGAATGCTGGCGGGCGTGGCGGCGGGCGTGGCCGACGCGCTGGATGCCGACCCGTCGCTCGTTCGGATCGCCTGGGCCCTGCTCGCGATCTTCACCGGCGGCATCGCGTTCGTGGTCTACATCGTGATGGCGATCGTCGTTCCGGAGGCGCCTGCCGCCTACAACACGACGGGGCCATGGGGTCCGGCCGCCGGCGAGCCCGGGGCCGCTCCGACACCTGGCGCGCCCGAGACCGCTGGCAGCGCGCCCGCCGGTGCACCATCGACCTCCTACTGGGCCGCCGACCGCGAGGCCAGGCGGGCGGCTCGACGAGCCCGCCGGCGCGATGCGGGCGATCCTGCCCGCGGCGGCCTCATCGCGGGGGTGATCCTGATCGTCATCGGTGGGTTCTTCCTGGTCCGCGAGTTCGTGCCCTGGTTCGACTGGCATGTCTGGTGGCCAGTCGGGCTCATCGCCCTTGGCGGGCTGCTCCTCGTTCTCGCCCTGCTTCCCGGACGCCCTTCGGAGTAATCGATAGCCGTCAGCGGACGTCCAGAGCCGGCGACCTGCCAGCATTCGGTCCCGTAGGATGGCGCCGTGGAGCCGACGCTCAACTGGTGGATCACGGTGCTCGCCGGCGGAGGCGTGGTTGCCGGCCTGACCCTGCTCGCGCGTGGCCTGGTCGACTACCGATCCACGGTCCGCGTCGGTGACACGTCGACCTCCACGATCAGCTCCCTGGCGGCTGGCGAGGTCCGCATCAGCGGCGTCATCGAAGCCGCCGAGATGACCCTCGTGTCGCTCCTCCAGGGTGCCTCTTGCGTCTATTACCGAGCGATGATCGGCCGTGGTGGCGACGTCGCGCCGGTGGAGTCGGGCTTCACGGAGGAGCGCTCGATCGGCTTCCGCGTTCGCGACGCGACGGGCAGCATCCGGGTCTTCCCGCGCGGTGCGCGCGTCGACGGACCGGTCCGGTTCAACGAGGAAACCGGCGCAATGGGCGACGAGCCTCCCGGGTTAGCGATCCGGACGGGTGCGGCGACGCGGCTGAGCGAACCCGATCGGGCCACGGCGATTGCCGAGCTCCTGCGGGTGCACGACCCAGAGACCTCCAATCGGCCGGCCGCGCTGCATAACGGCGACAGGCCCCGGCGGTATCGGGAAGCACGCCTCGAACCCGGTGACGCCGTCACCATCGTCGGACGCGCCCTGCCCTTCTCGGATCTTGTGGACCCGCTCGGGGCAGACTATGGCAGCGAGGCGGACGTCCTCGACAGCGATCCTGAAATAGCGGCAGACCTGGCCGAGGCCCGGGCGGCCGGCATCCTGGCCGCAGATCCCGAGGACGCCTGGGGCAATGCCGCAATTGCGGGCTTCGGCATCGGTCGGCCGGTGACGACGCCGGAGATCGATCCGGCGGCCAACCGCCTCCCGCTGGCGACGCCCGAGGAGGCGGCCGAGGCCGAGCGGACCTTCGAGATCGCGCCCGACGCGCTGGTGCTCGCGTCCTCGGCCGAGGTTCCGTTGCTGATCGCCTACGGGACGCCTGGTGTCGTGATGGAGCGGATGCAGTCGCGCTACACGCTCGGATTGCTCGGCGCCGTCCTGGCCATCGCGTCTGCGATGGTCTTCGCGATCACGATCAGCGGAGGGTTCGCGCTGTGACCCTGCCGGAACTCGCGGCCCTCTTCGCCGTCGCGCTCGTCTTCGCCATCGCCGGTTTCACCCTGCTATCAAGCTACAACGCTGTGGTGGCACTCCGGCAGCGGATCGACAAGGCCTGGTCGAACATCGACGTCGCGCTCAAGCAGCGCCACGACCAGCTGCCCAACCTGGTGGCCGCGGTCCGTGGCGTGATGGCGTTCGAGCAGGACGTAGTCACGGAGGTCACCCGGGCGCGGGCGGCCTACTCCCCAACCGCTCCGATCCCCGACCAGGCGGTCATCTCGGATGCGACGAGCTCGGCGGTCCGGACGCTGTTCGCGGTCGTCGAGAACTACCCGGACCTGAAGTCCCACGGCAACGTGGCCGATCTGCAGGACGAGATCGAGCGGCTCGAGGCGATGATCGCCGACCGCCGCGAACTCTACAACGACCAGGTCTACCGCTACAACACGCGCATCGCCCAGGTCCCGGCCGCGCTCCTCGCACCGATCTTCGGCTGGCGGGCCCGAGAGTTCTTCGCCGCCGAGCCAGCCGAGACCGCGCGTCCGGACACGAGCCTCGAGAGGGACTGACGATGGCGTCGACGCCCGCGAGGGAACGACACGTCTGGCTCGTCCGCCATGGCGAAACCGAATGGGCCAGGCTCGGGCGGCACACCGGACGCACGGACATCGCCCTGACCGAGAAGGGACGCGACCAGGCGCGCGCCCTCGGCCGTCGACTGGCCGGGCATCTCTTCGGTCTGGTCCTGACGAGCCCCCTCTCGCGTGCCGCCGATACCGCGACGATCGCCGGGTACGGGGACGTCGCGGTCGCCGAGGTCGATCTGATGGAGTGGGACTACGGCGCGCTCGAGGGTCGGACCACGGCCGAGATCCGGGGCGACTTCGCGAATTGGACGATCTGGCGCGGACCGTGGCCCGCCGCCGAGACCGTCGAGCAGGTGGGCCGCCGGGCAGACCGGATCGTCGCAAGGCTTCGCGGCGCCGATCTCGACGGCGACGTCCTTGTCTTTGCGCACGGACACCTGCTACGAGTCCTTGCGGCCCGCTGGCTCGGGCTGCCACCGGATTCAGGCGGGCTCTTCGAGCTATCGACCGCGACCCTCTCGATCCTGAGCTGGGAACGTGAGGCTCCAAGTATCGAGCTCTGGAACGAGGGCTGCCACCTGGCTTGAGATCGGAAATGGGGTGGCTCCGGCGGTAGGACTCGAACCTACGACCAAGCGGTTAACAGCCGCCCGCTCTACCACTGAGCTACGCCGGAGCGAAGGACGCAAGGGCCCGGGCGTGGCCGGAACCGCGAGCGTCGGGGCGCCGGTGTCGACGCCGCGCGAAGGATAGCACGAGGTCCGCGACGAGTCGGACTCCAGCGCGTCCGGCATACTCAATTCCCATGGTTGCCCGATCCCCGATCATCTCGCCCGCCGCCCTCGTTGAGCGGCTGGATGACCCAGGGTTGCGTGTCGTCGACGTGCGCTGGGTGCTCGGCTCGCCCGGGCTTGGGCGCGAAGCCTACGACGCCGGCCACATCCCTGGCGCGATCTTTCTGGACGTGGACTCGGACCTGGTCGCGCCCGAGGGCCCCGGCCGTCATCCGCTTCCCTCCCCAGCCGACCTCCGGGCGCGCCTCGAGGCGGCCGGAATCGGCACCGAACATGAGGTCGTGGCGTACGACGACGTCGGCGGTTGGGTCGCGGCCCGGCTCTGGTGGATGCTCGATGACCTCGGACACGAACGGGTCGCCGTGCTAAACGGTGGCTACCCAGCGTGGGTTGCGGAGGGCCTTCCCGTGACGCGAGAGTTGCCGACACCCACTCGGGCGCGACTCCAGCTTGCCGACCGCTGGTCGAAGACGATCGATCGGGCGGGCGTGGCGGAGGGGCTCGGGCGGATGGTCCTGCTCGATGCGCGCGGGGCGCCGCGCTACCGCGGGGAGACCGAGCCGATCGATCCCGTCCCCGGGCACATCCCGACCGCACGGAATGCGCCGACCGACGGCAACCTGGGGCCCGACGGACGGCTGCTCGAAGCCGCGCAGCTGGCCGCCCGCTTCCGAGCGCTCGGCGCCGACGGCTCCGAGGGTCCGGTCGTGACTTCCTGTGGCAGTGGCGTCTCGGCCTGCTTCAACAGCCTGGCGATGCGCGTCGCCGGACTGCCGGACCCGACCCTCTACCCCGGTTCGTACAGCGACTGGAGTCGCAGCGGGATGCCCGTCGCGATGGGCCCCGAGCCCGGAGACGCCGCGCCAGGTGCTGCCCGCCCAACTCCCGGCCGGTGAGCTCCACGGTGCAGGTTTTCTCGGTCCTCGCGCTGCTCTACCTCGTCACGAACGCCCGGATCGGGTCAGGTCCGCGTCGCCGACGGGTGCAGCGGGTGATGGCCCGAGCCGAACGTGAGGCCGTCACCGCCGTGCTGGAGCGGCTCCCGGCGACCGTCGCGGACTGGAGCGACGGGCTTGCACGCATGGAACCCATGCATATCGTGGAGGTCCGGCGGCCGCTGGCGACCCTCTCATCGAGCGGCGAGGGTCGCTGGTGGGCAGGTCCGCGCGATTGCCGAGATGAGCTGCTCGAGCTCGCGTCCGACCGGCAGTACGACTCGGTGATCGCCCTTTGGCCGTCCGCCCCGGACCTCCTGCTGTGCGGCTGGGGGTGCACGATCGGGCCATCGGATGCGGCATTCGGCGCGGGCTTCACGTCGATCGCATCCGATCACTGGCCGACGCTCGCCACCGATCCCGACCCGGAGCAGGGCTACGTCCACGAGTGGCTCCACCAGGTCGAGGCGATCTACCGCGAACTCGGTGTGGGCGAGGGGGAGCTGCCCGGACTGCATGACGCCGGCGACTTCAGCTCGACCCGACCGACGACGGAGCCGCCGTTCGGCGACTCCTATGCCGAGTACCACAACGGTGCTTCGGGTCGGGCCGGCGCTCGGACCTGGGCACCCTGGTACCGGGACTGGATGACCGGTCGGCTCCGGCGTGTCGCGAATCCGAGCGGCAGCGCCTCCCCGATCGGTAGTGCCTCCCCGATCGGTCTGTCGGCAGAGGGCTGGGCGCGCCGCTCCAGGTAAGCCCGCGGTAAGTGTCCGCAGCGATGCTCGATCCATGGCAACAAGGGCTCGTCAGGTCGACATCGGAACAGCACGCGGCGTCGAGCTGATCGCCCGGGCTGGTCGCGAGATCCGCCAGGCGCGGATGGACCGGGGCCTGAGCCTTGCCGCGACTGGTCGTGCCTCCGCCCTTTCGGTGTCGGAGGTCAGCCGAATCGAGCGTGGGTTGGTCGCGCGTGTGTCCGTGCACGACCTCGCTCGCCTTCACGCCGTTGTCGGTCTCGAACTCTCGCTCAAGTCATATCCCTCCGGCCAACCGATCCGCGATGCTGCCCACGTCGCCTTGCTCGAGGACTTCCGAATGGGACTCCACAAGTCGCTGCGTTGGTCGATCGAGGTGCCGCTCCCGATCCCCGGCGATCGGCGTTCGTGGGACGCCCTGATCCGCGGCGATGGCTGGCAGTACGGCGTGGAAGCCGAGACCGCACCGAGGGACAGTCAGTCCGTGGCACGCCGGATGCAGTTGAAGGAACGCGACGGGCGAGTGAATGGAATGCTGCTCGTCCTGCGCCGAACCGTCCAGACGCGTCGCTTCGTCAGCGAGGCTGGCGAGCTGCTGCGCAGCGTCTTCCCAGTCGACGGAACTCGGGCCATCGAGCTGCTTCGGGCGGGGGTGGACCCGGGCGGCAACGCCGTCATCGTTCTGGCGTCGAGACCTTCGCCCAGGCCGTGAGAAGCGTGGCGTCTTGCTGCCCCCGCAACAAGGAAGCGCACGTGAGCCGATTCAGGCCAGATATGGGCGATTGCCTGCTGCCAGGGCAAACAAACGCGTGGAAGTCCGACCCGGAGGCGTTGGATTTGCCGTCACGGCAACAAGGGGGCAGATGGAGGCCCGGCGCTGCGCCTCCGTTCACGCTTGTTGCTCCGCCAGCAACGGCCCCGACGATGCTTGCTGCGGCTGCAACGATTCAGCGGGCCAAGCGGAACCGAAGGCAGCCAAGCGCCCCGCCGCGGCCCAGCGCCCCGCCGCGGCCCAGCGCCCCGCCGCGGCCC
>JAUSJS010000265.1 GCA_030647575.1 Candidatus Limnocylindrales bacterium
GCGTCGTCGAGGACCCTCGTGGCCGACCAGCCGCGACCTAGCAGGATATTCGTGCCCTCGACGATCTCGGCTGCCATCCCGTCGTAGAGGTCGTTGTGCATCTGCTCGGTCAGTTCGTCGTCGGACAGCGCCGCGAGGTCGATCTCCGCGTACTCGTCCTGGGCCATCTGGTCGTCTCCTGGAGATTCGGGGGTTCCACGATGTGGAACCGTGCCGTATCATGGAACTTCGGACAGAGAATGTAGTCGAGAAAGGGTCGGATGTCCAGAGTCCAGTCGATCGAGCGGGCCTTCGCCGTGCTCGGCGCCCTCGCGAACGGGCCGATCGGGGTGACCGAGGTCGCCGATCGCGCCGATCTGCCGAAGTCCACGGCTGCCCGCCTCCTGGCGTCGCTCGCGCGTGAAGGGGTCGTCGAGCAGGTCCCCGGCGACACGCGCTACCGGCTGGGCCCGCGGCTCGTCACCCTGGCGGCCCGGATCCGGCCGACCCGCTCGCTCGCCACGCTCGCTCGTCCGTCAGTCGAGGAACTGGCCGGGGCCGCCGGCGAGGCGGCCGGGTTGTCGGTGCCCGACGGCGACCTCGTCCACTACATCGACCAGGTCAGCAGTCCGAACCCGGTCTCGGTCCGCGACTGGACCGGGTCGCGGATCCCGTTGCATGCGGTGTCGTCAGGACAGGTTCTGCTGGCGTTCGCCCCACTGACCTTCGTCCAGCGCTATCTCGGCCGCCCGATGGAGGCGTTCACCGGACGGACGCTCGTCACGGCGAACGCCCTCCTCGAACGGATGCGCGCGATCCGGCGCGACGGCTACACCTGGGCCCTCGAGGAGTTCGACGAGGGGATCTCATCGGTCGCCGCGCCCGTGGCGGATGCGTCCGGGGAGGTGGTGGCCGCGGTCCACCTCCACGGGCCGTCGTACCGCTTCCCGGCGGTCGGGGCGGAGGGTCCGCTGGCGGAGATGGTCGTCACCTCGGCGGCACGGATCACGGAGAGCCTGCGTCAGGCTGGCTGACTGGGGCCGGCCCGGGCTCCGCGGGCCTCGCCGATGATCCGGGGGGCCGCTAGCGTGCCAACGCGCCGGTCAGTCCCGACCCGTCAGGTTCTCGCCGATCAGGGTCTGGGCATCGAACTGGGCCCGACCCAGCACGAACCAGATCGCCTCCACCGGCTGGTCGCCGATCGTCGCTAGGCGGTGCGGGATGGACGAATTGATCGAGATCGCGTCGCCGGGCTCGAGCACGTACTCCTCGAACCCGATCCGGACCTGGAGGCGCCCGCTCAGGACGTAGCCCCATTCGTGACCGGCATGGCGCTGGAAGGCGTCCGGCGGGCTCGACGCGCCGCCGACTTCGTAGGTGACGTGGAGGAACTCGATGCCGGGCTCCGACAGCGTGGTCAGGCGTTCCCATGTCACGCCCGACGCGAGCCGGATCGTGTGGCGGCTGTCGGCGCGCTGGACGGGCGGAGCCTGAGTCATCGTCCCACTCATGGCGACCCCGGCGCGGATCGGCGCGGCCGGCTCGGGCGGCCGGCGATCGTTGAACAGCAGCTCGTCGAGGGAGACATCGAGCTCGGCGGCGATGGCGTAGAGCGTGCTCACCGACGGGTTGGCGCGGCCGGTCTCGATCTGCGAGATGAGGCTGGGCGAGACGCCCAGCCGGCCGGCCAATTCGCGCAGACTCAGCGCCCGCGCAGTCCGGGCGGCGCGGAGCCGCTCGCCCATCTGCGGGTAGTCGGGACGAGCGCCTGGCTCGGGCGAAAGCGATGAACGGCTCACGATGCCATGCTCAGAACATCATCCGGCCGTTGTCGACCACGAGGTCGATCCCCTCGACCGACGGGTTCTCGAGCAGGAACCGCGTACCGTCGACGATATCGTCCATCGTCGCCAGCTTCTTGGTGATCGTCTTTGACAGATGGCCTTCCAGGACCGCAGGCGGCTTCCCATGCCAGAAGGGGCTGTCGCCCGTGATCCCCGGGTGCATCGCGTTGACCCGGATGGGTGCGAGCTCCCAGGCCAGGGTCCGTGCGAGCCCCGAGATGCCGCCGTTCACGGTCGAGACGGTGGTCGAGCCAGGGTACGGTCGATCCTTCGCCTGGCCCCCGAACAGGACGATGGAGCTGTCGGGTGACAGCCGGTCGAGGAGGACGTGGACGACCTCCGCGAAGCCGACGAGCTTGAGGGTCACCAGCTCCAACGCCCGGTCGATGTCGAAGTCACGGATCGTGTTGTCGTCGCGCTGGATGGCGACGATCGCGAGGTAGCGCACCGGACCCACCGAGGACAGCGCGTCCCGGATCGTCTTGGGCCTGGCGAGGTCGAGGGCGATGCCTCGCGCCGTGCCGCCGATCTCCGCCGCGACCGCCTCGGCTCGAGCGGCATCGCGGCCCGTGAGGACCGTCTCGCGCCCAGTGCTGGCGTAATAGCGGGACAGCTCCCTTCCGATGCCGGCCGTGCCCCCGACCACCACGATACATCCGTCGGTCGACATCTCAGTCCTCCTCGAACCGCTTCCAGGCATCGACCCAGCGGTAGCTGTGACGCGCCGGCGGCTGTGGCGCCTGGGTCTCGATCCAGCGCACCCGGCCGGCGCCGGTATTGAAGAAGCCGTGGGTCGAACCGACACCGGCGAAGGCCACGTCGCCCGCCCGGAACGTATAGCTCCGACCGTCGAGCACGCCCTCGATCTCGCCGTCGAGGAAGAAGTAGACCTCCTCGAACGGATGATCGTGGATCTGGGCTGCGCCGTTCGGTTCGTAGTCCACGGTGAACATCGTGAGCAGATGGGCATCGACGCCACGGTCCACGAGCATCTTCACGGAGATGCCGCTGTAGGCGAGGATCGCCGAGTCCATCCCGGTCGGCGCCCGACCATGCGCCGGATCGGCGACGCGGAGCGCCTCGGCCTGCGGCGGCGTGCCGTCGTAGTGCCCGACGGAGTGGAGGGATGGATCACCGAAGGCCGGCCCGACGGCCAGGGCCGCCAGGGCCGGGACGTCCAGCGGACCGTCCCGAAAGAACGTGTCCCGACGCCCCGCGGCCGGATCGAGCCGCTGTGGGGTGTTGACCGAGAACCAGCGCACCGGCTCGCTGCCGGCGTTCGCCAGCGCGTGCCAGGTCCCGATCGGGATGAACGCGTAGTCGCCCCGCACGAGACGATGGACGTGGCCGTCGATGTCGATGATCAGCTCACCCGCCAGGACGTAGAGCGCCTCCTCGAACGAGTGGATGTGTCGGCCGAGCCAGCCACCGGGGGTCAGCGCTCCGACGGCCGCTTCGGTGTGGACGGCACCCTCGTCGGGTCCGACGATCCGGTGGCGGCTGAGGCCCATCGAGGTGGCGGTGGTGGGGGCCGGGTGGTCGGTGAACGACCAATCGACCTGGCCGACGAAATGCATCTCGACGCTCGCTAGCGGGGCACTGGATCAAACTTGACTACGACTCGAACCGTCGCGACCAGGCGTCGACACCGACGGCCAACAGGAGGATGACACCCAGGGTGACCTGCTGGTAGAACGGATCCAGACCAAGCAAGTTGAAGCCGTTGGCGATCAAGGCGACGAACAGGCAGCCGAGCACGGTCCGCTGGATCGAGCCCTCGCCACCCATGATGCTCGTTCCGCCGACGATGATCCCGGTCAGGACCGTGAACGTGAGGAACTGGCCGCCGGTCGCCTGAGCGCTGAGAACTCGGGATGCATCGATCGTCCCAGCCAGACCGGCGGCGAGGCCACTGAGCGCGAACGTCGCGACGCGGATGGCGTTGACGCGCACGCCCCCGAGTCTCGCGGCTTGGATGTTGCCACCGGTCGCGTAGACGTACCGCCCGAAGGTGGTCCGGCTGAGCAGGATCAGGGCCACGATCGCCGTCGCGATCATCATCCAAGCCGCGCTGGTCAGGCCGAGGATCTTGGTCGCGGCGAACGACTGAAAGTCCGGGTGGTCGAGGGCCACGACGAGGTTGCCCTTGGTCACGATCACGGCGATCCCACTGACCACGAACGACATCGCGAGCGTCCCGATGAGCGGGTTGATCCGGAAGCGGGTCACGATCAGGCCGTTCACGATCCCGACGGCAAGGCCGACGGAGAGCCCGGCCAGGATCCCGGCGGGTGATGAGACCGACGAGGCGGTCGTGAGCGCCACCGCGCCGGCCAGCCCGTAGATCGCCCCGATCGACAGGTCGATCCCGCCCGCGATGAGGACGAAGGTGCCTGCGCAGGCGACGATGATGATCCCGGCCTGCTGGGCGAGGATGTTCGTGAGGTTGCCGAATCGCAGGAACGGTGGGCTGATCAGACTGAGCACCACGAACGCGATGAGGAATGGGATGAGGATGCCGGCCCGCCCGATGACGCGACCGATGCGCTGCGCAAGCGGCACCCCAGTCGAACCCGTACCGACCGTTTGCGCACTCATGCGGCGGTCGAGGAAGTCGTGCCGAACGCTGCGCCCACGATGGCCTCCTCCGTCATGTCCGGGCCCGAAAGCTCGGCGACGAGTCGTCCCGAGCGCATCACGAGCACGCGGTGCGCGAGCCCAAGGATCTCTTCGACCTCGTTCGAGATGAGGATCACCGCCATCCCGCTCGCGGCGAGACCGACCAGGACCTCGTAGATGTCCCGCTTCGCCCCGACATCGATCCCGCGCGTGGGTTCGTCCGCGATCAGGACGCCCGGGTC
>JAUSJS010000271.1 GCA_030647575.1 Candidatus Limnocylindrales bacterium
CGGAAGCTCGTCGACGTCGTCGGCGCTCTCGCCCTCTTCCCCGTCGCGTCGGGCGACCTTGACCGGCCGATCGGCGCGGGTGATGAGGTGACGGAGAACCTCCTCGGTGATCAGGAGGGTGTGCTCCAGCTCGGCGATGGCCTCGGCCGGCGACTCGAACAGGATGATCTGGTACGAGCCCTCACGGTGGCGATCGATCGGGTAGGCCAGGCGACGGCGGCCCCAGGGTGCGACCTTGACGATCTGCCCACCGGCCGCAACGATCTGGCGGGTGGTTCGGTCGACGAGGGTCTGGCTCTTGTCGTCCGCCACGTCCGGGCGGATCACGAGCATGAGTTCGTAGCGGCGCATACGCGCGACACTCCTTCCAATGGGGTTGCCCCGTTGACGGCGTACCGGCACGGAGCGGAAAGGATCAGGCGCGCAGTCTAGCATGAGCTTGGGCCGCGGTCCGCCGCCAACCGTCCGCCGTTGTATCCTCCAAGGGCGATCCCGAACGTGCCGGCAAGCCCGGCTCCACAACGCGGAGGCCTCGTGCCCGCCAGCACCATCCTGCTTCTCGAGAGCGACCCTTCCGTCGACGAGTTCATCGCCGACATCCTGACCGGTGCGGGATACAAGGTCACCCGGACGGTCGACCCCGACGAAGCCCTGCACGGCGCGTCGGACCATCAGCTCCTGATCATCGACGTTGCCAGCGGTCCCCGATCGGCGATCGAGATCTGCGCCCAGATCCGCTCGACACCGGCGCTCGCCCAGGTCCCAGTCATGTGCGTCAGCGCCAGCGACGACGTGGAGGAGCGGATCCGCTTCCTCGAGGCCGGCGCGGACGACGTGATGGCCCGACCGTTCGATGCGCGCGAGCTACACGCTCGCGTGGAGGCGCTGCTCCTGCGCTTCCAGCGCTCGAAGGACCTCGCCCCCGTGCTTTCCGGCGACGGCATGACGGTGGGGCGGGCACGACGGTCGGTCGCCGTCTACAGCCCCAAGGGCGGCGTCGGCACGACGACCATCGCCACCAACATCGCGGTTGCGGCGGCATTGAAGCGACCGGACCGGGTCGTGCTGATCGATCTCGCCCTGCAGTTCGGCGGCGTCGCGACGCACCTCAACCTCCGGCCCCGGCAGACCCTGGCGGACCTCGTTCGAGACGACGCCGCGATGCGGGAACCTGAGCTGATGCGCGGCTACGCCGTGCGACACGACAGCGGCCTGCACGTGCTGGCCGCACCGGCGGGCCCCGAAGCGGCCGAGACGATCTCGGCCGCCCACGTCGCACGGATCCTGGCGACGGCGCTGGAGGGCTACGACCTCGTGGTCGTCGACGCCGGCTCGGCGCTCGACGAGCGCGTGCTGACGCTGTTCGAGGCCGCCGACACGGTGATCCTGCCGGTCTACGCGGAAATCGCCGCGCTCAAGGCGATGCATGCCCTGCTCGAGTACCTGAGCGAGACCGGCTCGGTCGGCCTGAAGTCCATGTTCGTCCTCAACAATCCGTTTGCCCGCGAGATCCTGAAGCTGCGTGACGTGGAGAGCGCGCTCGGCTCCAAGGTGGCGTTCGAGCTGCCGTACGACCCATTCCTCTACCTGAAGGCGGTCAACGAGGGCATCCCGATCGTGGTCGGGGCGGTGCGCTCGGCGCCGGCCGAGCGGCTCGTCCGGCTCAGTGCGAGCGCCTTCGGCGAGGACGGCGTGGTCGCCGCCCCGGTCGCCGCCGAACCGAAGAAGTCAGGCGGCCTCTTCCGACGACGCCGCTGAGCGATGCTCGGGCGCCGCCGCGGGTGCTCCGCGCAAGCCCTCGTCGTAGCCTTGCGTGTGCCCATATCGCCATACGCCACCCGGCGTAGCACTAGCGTTGTCGCCGCCTCGATTCAGCCCCATACGCCACCCGGAGTGGCCTTCCGGTGTGGAATGGCCATCTTTCGAGCAGTGGTGGCACCGAGTGCCACCCGGGATGGCGTATGGGCCACGGGGGCGCCCACGCACCGTGATCCCTCGCCGATGGCCGCCTCAAGCCCGGTCTAGGTGGGAGGGGCTCGATGCGCTGCCGCCGTTCGCGCGGCCCGTTTTCTCAACGCGATCAGCCGCGGCACGCATGTCCAGGAGTCGTGGTGCCGGAGCAGGGATTCGAACCCTGACGCCCTTGCGGGCCGCGGAGTTTAAGTCCGCTGCGTCTGCCATTCCGCCACTCCGGCGAGGCGGCAAGCGTAGCGGACCGCGTCAGCCGCGGCGGTCGCGCAGCGACGGCGCAGGAAAGGTCGACGGAATCCGGAGGAGTGGAGGCGACGACCGGATTCGAACCGGTGAATAGAGGTTTTGCAGTGTGCGCCATGGCGTCCGCGGACGGCCGCGGACGGTGCGTTTACGCACGAACCGGCCATCTGTTCGGGGCCACTGACCGGGGTCGTGCGCCTCTATTGCTACCGCGGTTGCTACCAGAACGCCGCCGTCGGCACGCCGAAGCTGGTAGACGGGATAGCGACGACGCCCAACGACTGAGTTCTTACACGGTGGGATCTGGGAGCGTCCAGCCTGGCCTCTCAACCACGGTGATTCTGACTCGGCCGTCCGGGTC
>JAUSJS010000152.1 GCA_030647575.1 Candidatus Limnocylindrales bacterium
CGACGCCCTGGCTGATCGTGAATCGGGCCGGCGGCACGAGCGCGCCGCGCCAGCGCAGATAGGCCCCGAAGGCGGCTGCCGCCGCGCCGGTCGCGGGGTCCTCGACGACGTTGCCGACCGGGAACGGGTCGCGCGCCCGGAAGCGGTCGGTGGCCTCGCGCCAGACCAGCTGGACCGTCGTCAGGTCGGCCGCGAGCATGATCGACCGGAGTCGGTCGAAATCGTAGGCCAGCGAGCGCAGGGTGTCGTACGAGACCGCGGCGAGGATGAGGTGGTACGCGCCCGCATAGCCGACCGCCGGGGGCAACGCCGGGTCGAGCTCCTCACGCGTCCAACCAAGCGCGGCCAGCGCGCCGGCCAGCAGGTCCGGCTCGGCGTCGCGCACCCGTGGGCGAACCGATGTGAGGGTCGCCCGCAGGTGCCCGTCCGGTCCTCGTTCCGCGTCGACCGTCACAGGGCCGTCGTTCGTCGTCAGGAGGAACCGACCCGGGGCCGATCGCTCGGCCAGGGCAACCCCGCTGGCGATCGTGGCGTGGCCGCAGAACGGCACCTCGGCGGCCGGGCTGAAGTAGCGGACCCGATACGCGCCCGGCCGGCCGCTCCCGTCGGGGGTGAGGAAGGCGGTCTCCGAGTAGCCAACGTCGGCCGCGATCCGTTGCATCTCGGCTGGTTCCGGCGGCGCCGGGCCGATCCACACCCCGGCCGGGTTGCCGCCGGCAGGATCGAGCGTGAACGAGGCGACGTGAAGCAGCTCGGGCACGGGCTGAGCGTAGCGCGATCGACCCGTCACAGGGGCGTCGCAGACGTCTACACGAGCGCTCGGGCCACGGCCCTGTCAGCGCCCGGCCACGGCCCGTCTGGGCTCCGGAAATGCCGAAGCGGCTCCCGAAGGAGCCGCTTCGATTGCTGTCCCGGTAAAGGTGCCCGCCGAGGCGAACACTTCTGCCGCGCGTCAAGAGCATCTATCACGTCGGCTGCACCGACTACCCTGACCCTACCTACCCATGACCTTGTCGCTGGGGCAGCGTGGCTGTTTGAGCAGCACAAATATCCTACCCGAAGGAGGGCCGTTTTCCAAGGGTTTTGGCAAGTCTCAGTGTGTAAATTCCTTAACCTTCATGCTTCGTCGACAGTCACCGAGGTCATCGCCACCGGGTCGGCCGGCAGATCCCGACCGTCGCGCGGCGCACTGACGATCTTGTCGACGACGTCCATTCCCTTCGTGACCTGGCCGAACAGCGTGTAGTTCTTGGGCAGCTTGCCCGTCAGGTCCTGGTGGCAGATGAAGAACTGGCTGCCGTTGGTGTTCGGTCCGGCGTTGGCCATGGCGAGGGCGCCGCGGACGTAATCACCCTGGACCTTCTCGTCTTCGAACTTGTAGCCAGGACCGCCGGTGCCGACACGCCGGCGCTCCAGGGATGCCTTCTTGCCGTACTGGCCGTCACCGGCCTGGGCCACGAAGCCCGGGATGACGCGATGGAAGACGACGTCGTCGTAGAACCCCTTGCGGGCGAGTTCGATAAAGTTGCCGGTGGCCTTGGGGGCGCTCTGGTCGAACAGCTCGATCTCGATGTCGCCGAGCTCAGTCGCAAGCGTGGCGCGGGTCATGGACGGACTCCTTGGCTGTGGGTGCTTGAGCCTACGGGGTGCTGACGGTGACCCTGGTCATGACTACCGGGTTCGACGGTAGCTCGGCATCGGCGGCCGCTGCAATCGCATCGACCGCGTCCATGCCCGACGAGACCGTGCCGATGATCTGGTAGGTGTTCGCCGACGCGAGCGCCGCACGGGCGGCGTCGTCGAGGACGATGAAGAACTGGGACCCGACCGAATTCGGCTGTGAGCTCCGGGCCATCGCGACGGTGGCGCGGCTGTAGGTAGCCGTCACCGGCTCGTCCTGGATGGTGTAGTCCGGGCCGCCGGTGCCCGTACCCGTCGGATCGCCGCCCTGGATGACGAAGGGTGTGCCGTCCTGGAGCGTCGCCACCCGGTGAAAGACGACGCCGTCGTAGAAGCCGCAACCGGCCAGGGCCACGAAGTTGCCGGCCGCGATCGGCGACAGGTCGGCCTCGATCTTGATCGCGATTGACCCCTTGTCGGTCTCGATCGTGACGGTCCTCGTCTCGCCGGCGGGGAGCGGGTCGGGCTGGCTCGTGGGACAGGCGGCCGTGGCGGGCCCCGCTCCTGTCGTCGGCAGGGGAGTGGCGACCCCGGCGCTCGAGCAGGCGGCCAGGAGCAGGGTCGCCGTCAGCGCCAGCATGGCGCGCGGCGCGATCAGGCGGCGGCGATGGACGGCTGGGATCATGCGGCGGCCTCCAGGGCTGCGGAATAGTCGATGGCCCCGGAAAACAGCGCTTCTCCGAGGATGACGCCGCTCGCGCCGGTATCTCGCAGGCGGCGGAGGCCCTCGAGGTCACGCACCCCGCCGGCCACCAGGATCTCGGCATCGTACGACCGAATCAGCTCCCGGGTCCGCTCGAGGTCCGGTTCCGCGCCACCGTGGCTCAGCACGAATCGCCCGACACCGGCGTCCACGAGCTCACCGACCAGGCTGAGAACCGTCGGCGGCGCGCTCCGCCGCCAGGGAAAAGCCGCCAGCCGCTCGGGGCGCGGATCCAGGCCGACGGCCAGCCAGTCGCCAGCCACGGCCAGGCAGGCTCGCAGGTCGTCGGGTCGGTCGGCAATGGCCGTGGTCAGCACGACACGTGTCGCACCGGCGGCAAAGGCAAGGCGGATAGCCTCGGCCGAGTCGACGCCGCCGGCGATCTGGAGCGGGACGGCGACCCGGGCCGCAACCGAGCCGACCGCTTCGAGGTTGCCGGGTGCCCCCGCGCGGGCGCCATCGAAGTCGACCAGGTGGATGAGCCGCGCGCCGAGGGCCACGAAGCGCTCCGCGATCCGGTCCGGGCGATCGGTCGGAGCGCCGGTCCCGGCCGCCGCGCCCGGCCAGTAGACGAGGCGCGAGCGGCCGCCTTCGAGATCGATCGCCGGGATGACTTGCACGATCGCGTCAGGCCTGCTGGCTCGAGGTCGCCCCACGGCCCTCGCCCGCGGTCGCCCCACGGCCCCCGGCTTCAGCCGCCCCGGCGAGCAGGCGCCGATGGAAGCTGATCGGCAACGATCCGTTGCGCAGCAGCGTGTCGTGGAAGCCCTTCAGGCTGAAGCGGTCGCCGAGCCGGCGCTGCTCGTCGGCGCGCAGCCCGAGCAGCAGCGTTCGGCCGAGCAGGTACGACAGCGGGTAGGTCGGCCGGTAGGTGTACCACTGGACCTCGGCGTGGGCGTTCGGGCGTTCGAACCTGGTCTGCTCGACGAGGAAGTCCGTCGCCTCGTCGACGCCGATCTCGCCGCGGTGCATCCGGACGTCGAGAATGATCCGGCAGGCTCGCCAGATGGCATCGGTGTGCATGATCAGGCGGAAGCGCGGGTCGGCATCGAAGCCCTGCTCGCGCATCATCAGCTCCGAATACATTCCCCAGCCCTCGACGAACTCGGGGGCGTCGGTCAGCAGGCGGGTCAGCGATGGATGCCGGCGCGCGGTATCGAGCTGGAGGTGATGGCCGGGATAGGCCTCGTGAATGCTGGTGTTGCTGATCGAGGCGAAGTTGTGCTCGCGCATCGCGTCGGGATCGCCGTCGACCGACGGCGTCACCACAAAGATGCCCTTGGGGTCGGGATCGAAAGCGGCCGGCTCGAAGTAGGCGGCGAAGGGCAGGACCCTGCGCAGGTATTCCGGCGTCGCGATGACGTCGATCCGTTCGTCGTCGGGGACCGTCGCCAGGTCGCGCTCGCTCAGGTGGCGGCGCGAGCGCAGCATCGAGGCGCGATAGGCCTCGAGCGCCTCCTCGAAGCCCTTCGGACGGTCCGACTTGACCTGATCGATGACGGTCGCCTCGTCGGCATTCGGATCGATCTCGCGGGCGGCCGCGGCGCGGCTGGTGCGCTCCTCCCGCAGGCGCTCCCAGCCGAGCTCCAGGATATCGTCGGCGTCGAGGCCGTCGAAGGCTCGCAGGCCGACCATCGCGTCGTGGCGCTCGCGCCCGATGGCCCACTCGTCGACGCCGTTCGCGAGCGTGCTCTCCAGCCAGCTCCCGTACAGCTCGACCGCGATCTTGGCGGACTCCGCGGCGCGCTCGAGGCGGCGCTGCTGTGCGCCTCCCAGGACGCCCGCACCCGCCACGACCAGCCCGTCGAAGAAGGCCGGCAGGTCCGCCGCCGTATCGATCTCGATCTGCTGCCAGCGCCGGACCTGGGGCACGGCTGCCCGCGTCTTCGTCTCCTCGACGAAGGCCCCGACGGCCTCGAGCCGACCGGCGATCGCGGCCAGCCGCTCGGGCAGCTGCGCGTGGTCGCGCGCGAAGAGCAGGAAGAGACCGTCGCCGACGGTATCGAGGGCGAAGGATCGACGCTCCCAGATGCGCACGACGTCGGTGTCGAAGATCACGCGGCGCAGGTTGTGGATCTCGAGATCGCGCTCGAAGCGCACCTCGGACGACAGTCCGGCGGGGTCGAGTGCCTCGATCTCGGCCAGGTGGGCCCGTTCCGCGGCGAGCTCCGCGAGAACCTGCTCCCGGCTGCCGTCACCCAGCAGATCGTCGTCCTGGTGGAAGCCCAGGGCGGTCCCGAACACCGGGTTGTCGCGAACCAGGCGAACGAAGCGCGCCTCGACGAGGTCGTAGAGCCGGTCGTCGAGCGGGCCCGGGTCGGCCGCCGGTGCGGGGCGCGGGAGCGCGCGCTGGGCGCGTGGATCGATCATGAATGGCGGCCCGACGAGTCGCGCCCGGTCAGGCGGTAGCGACGAGAGAGCCGGGCGTTACCGGCCGTGGACTCGTCTCGGCAAGAGCCGCCCGCGTGGCGGCGATGGTCGTCTCGATGTCGTCGGCAGTCACGCCGTAGTGGGTCACGGCGCGGACCTGCCCGTGGGGATATTCCACCATCAGGACGTCACGCGCTCGGAGGGCTTCGAGGAAGGCGGCTCGATCGCGTTGGACCTTGAACAGCACGAAGTTGGTTCGAACACGCTTCGGATCCAGCGGGCCCAGGCCCGGTTGGGCCGTCCCACCGGCCGCGACGATCCCGTCCATCTGGCTGAGCGCCTCGGCCAGGCGACGTGCGTTGGTGTGGTCTTCGGCCAGACGTTCGATCGTCCCGTCGGGGCCGTCGGACAGTGCCACGAGGCCGGCCGCGGCGAGGATTCCGACCTGGCGCATGCCACCACCCACCAGCTTCCGCCCGCGACGTGCCCGCCAGATGACGTCGCGAGTCCCGACAACCAGCGATCCGACCGGACAGGCCAGCCCCTTCGACAGGCAGAAGGTGACCGTGTCGGCGGGCCCGGCGAGATCGGACGGGCGGACGCCCTGGGCCACGACCGCGTTCCAGAAGCGGGCACCATCGATGTGCAGCGGGACGCCGTGCGCGTGCGCGATGTCCGCGACCTGGCGGGTGTATTCCGCGGTCAATGGCTGGCCCATTGAGTGGGCGTGGGTGTTCTCGATGGTCACGAGGCCGCTGATCGGCTCGTGCGGGTCGCTCGGATCCCGGAACGCGGCATCGATCTCAGCCGGGTCCATCGTGCCGTCCGGGCGGTCCTCCAGCGACCGAATGCTCGTTCCGACGATGACCGCGTGGCCGGCCGCCTCGTCGATGACGAGATGGTGCTCGCGACCGGCGATCGTCTCCTGACCACGACCGAGGTGGGCCAGCTGCGCGACCAGGTTGCCCATGGTGCCCGAGGCGACGAACAGGCCGGCTTCCTTGCCCAGCAGCTCGGCCGCGCGTTCCTCGAGGGCGTTGACCGTCGGGTCGTCACCGAAGACGTCGTCGCCGACCTCCGCCTCGGCCATCGCCCGGCGCATCGCCGGCGTGGGCTTGGTGACCGTGTCGCTGCGCAGATCGATGAGAGGCATGGGCGGCGAGTATAGGACGGTGGCTCTGGGTGGCCCTGATTGTCGACACTTGATTGTCCGCGTGGTTGTCCGCGTGGGCGACAAGCCGGGACGCCTCTGGTATGCTCCGCCATCGCCACAGCTGGACCCGTGGTGTAGCGGCCCAACATGCCAGCCTGTCACGCTGGAGATCGCCGGTTCGAATCCGGTCGGGTCCGCCACGACGCTTTTGCCTACGCCCCGTCCGCCCGCCCGGACGGGGCGTTCCTCTTGCCTGGGTCATCATTGGGGGGTCATGTCGAGCTCTGGCAGAATCCGTCCGTGAAGATGCGCCCGCTCCTGGCCGCGCTGGGAGTGCTCGCCGTTGCCATCGCCCTGACCGTGCTGGCGGTGCTTGCGTCGCCCTTGCCATTCGCTGCGACTGGCGAGGTGCCGAGCGCGCCTCCGGCAGGTGCGTCGTCGCTGCCCGCGAGCTCGGAAGCCGCCGCCGGATCAATTGCGTCGTCGCCGTCGGCGCCGAGCAAGTCCGCGTCCGCCACGACTTCGGCTTCGCCTCCGCCAGCCCCCGTCGAGGCCGCGATCGTTCCCGTGACGAACTTCCGGGCGACGCCGACATCGACCAACCTGCGCGAGGTCGTGTCGGTCCTGGCCGGCACGAGCGGCCGCTACGAGGCGCTCGAACTGGTCGCCGCCGAGGCGGACGCGATCCTGGCCGACCTGGGCCTCGCCCGGCCGACCGTGCCCGGTCGTCTCGTCCTGGCGCCCAATGCGGCCGTCCTGGCGGCCGATCTCACGAAATCCGGCACGCGGCTGGGGTTCCTGCGGGCGGACGCCGTCGGACCGGAGGTGCGCGCGCTCGCCTGGGGCCGCGACGCCTTGTTCGGTGTCGGTCGCCTGCCGGATCTGGCGGACTGGCCACTCGTCGTCGGGTTCCCGCCGGGCAGCGCGGATGAGGCATTCGATCCGGGCGCGACGTGGACCCTGTTCGCCGGCGGCGACATCCTGCTCGACCGTGGCGTTTACAAGACGCTCGTTGTCGAGCACAAGGGCGCCGATTTCCCGTTCGACGGCGGCACCGCCGAGATTACCAGCCGGTACTGCTGCTCCTCGTTTGGCTGGGAGCTGCCGCGGACGAAGCGGACGGGGAACGCCGGTTCGTTCCGCGACCTTGTCGAGGGCGCCGACCTGGCCATCGCCAACTTCGAAAACCCGGCCCCGAACCGGGTGCGCTGGCATACCAGGGGCACCGTCTTCTCGGCGGACCCGGCCCTGATCGACGGCCTGGCCGGGGCCGGCATCGACTACGTCTCGCTGGCGAACAACCACATCCGAGACGCCGGCGGGCAGGGGATCCTCCAGACCATTGCCAACATCCACAAGCAGGGTATCGCGGTGTCGGGCGCGGGGAAGAACCTGGCCGCCGCGCGCAAGCCGGCGATGCTCGAAGCGGCCGGGCTGACCGTGGCCGTGCTCGCCTACGACGCGATCGCCGGCTACTACCATGCCACCGGCGACAGGATCGGCAGCGCGCCGCTGTCGGCCTCGATCGTCCGCGCCGACGTGAAGGCCGCTCGAGCCGCGGGCGCCGACCTCGTGATCGTCTTCCCGCACTGGGGCACCGAGTACCGCTCGAAGCCGTTCGCTGCCCAGCAGAAGCTGGCCCGGACGATCATCGATTCAGGGGCGGACATGGTCATCGGCAACCACGCGCACTGGGCGGCTGCCATGGAGGTCTACGCCGGCAAGCCGATCTGGTACGCGCTGGGCAACTTCGTGTTCGACCAGACCTGGTCCGAGCCAACGATGGAGGGGATCACCCTGGAGCTGACCTTCCAGGACGCCCAACTGGTCCAGGCGCGGATGCGACCGCACATCATCCTCGACCGGGCCCAACCGAACTTCCTCGATCCGGCCGGCGACGGCAAGGTCGTGATGGGCCAGGTGTTCTCGGCGTCGAAGGGGCTGCTGCCCTGGTGAGGGGGGCGGCCGTGGCGCCAGGCCGCCCGGCGGCCGGGGCATCAAGATGGCACAACATCCATGGGAGGACTGCAAAGGCCAGTACGTGGCCGGATCCGGCCCTCGGCTGGCACGGTCCACGCTCAGTAGCGACATCGGCGACGTCTGGACCGCTCGAATTTGGCCTGAGCCGGCTTCCGATTGGCCATACCATTCCCTGTGTGGCTGTTCCGCCACCTTTGGGAGCCCACGAATTGGTCCGCGGGTCGCCCCAGCCGTGGGGCGTCCGGCCCCCGCGCCGGTCCGCGTGACCCCCGGCCCCGCCCTACGCGATCCCGGGCCCCGCCCTACGCGATCCCGGCGAACAGGTCCGTCTCGGGCTTCGTCGTCTCGACCCGCGACTCGCGCAGGATGAAGGCCTCGTGCGCCCAGCCCGCTCGCCAGCCGTCCAGGCCCATGAGCATGAACGGGCTGTCGTCGGCGATCTGGGTGACGTGCTCGTGGAAGGCCTTCCACTTGGCCTCGAGCGGCGCCCCCGAGATGTCGACCCAGGTCGTGACCTGCTCGTCGGGCACGAGCATCTTCGCGGCAGAGGCCTCCATCTCGGCGATCTGCTCCGGCGTCGCGTCGTCGGGCGGAGCCCAGAAGCTCTTCTGACCGCGCTCCGCCAGGACTGCCTCCATCCGCGCCCGCACCGACGCCGGGATCACCTGCTCGTAGAGCTTGGAAGGCGTCCACGACGCAAGTCCGCCCTCGTCGGTGGTCGGGCCGGTGCCGCCGTGCTCGGGCGCCAGCTGCTCCGGGTACCAGGCGGTATCGCCGGCGCGCGCGAACGCCCGCACGGTCACGTCGTGCGTCCGGATGTGGTCCGGATGCCCGTACCCGCCGAAGTCGTTGTAGGTCGTGATGACGTCGGGCTGATGGCGGCGGATGAACCAGACCAGCCGGCGGGCGGCCTCGTCGAGATCGGCCTGCCAGAAGGAGCGCGGGTCGCGATTGCCCGGTCGACCCATCATGTCGGAGTCGTGGTAGCCGAGGTTCTCCCACTCGGTGACGCCCAGCACGCCCAGTGCGCGCTCGAGCTCGGCGGCACGCAGCTCGCCGAGCCGGCGATGATTCTCGGGCGTGTCCATCTCCGATACGACAATCTCGCCCATCTCCCCGCGGGTGCAGGTCACCAGGACGACCCGCCGCCCGGCCGCGACCGCCTTGGCCATCGAGCCACCCGTGCCGATCGTCTCGTCGTCGGGATGGGCGTGGACGGTCATCAGGGTCGGGCGATGGCCCGACGCGGCGTTCGGCATGGTCCCGGGATGCTAACCTAGCCCGCACTTTCAGGCGGTGTCGAGCCGATCGGCCGGGTCGCACCATGCGACGATGATCGATCGCTTGCCGCGACGCCTGCGCCTCGGCTTGTCGCGTTCCAAGGAGCACGCCGCCGACCCGCGGAACCGCGCGGATGAGGTGGCATTCGTGGCCTACGGCGAGGACTGCATCCTTTCGGGGCGCACCATCCTCGATGCCGATCGGCTGACTGACATGCTCAACGCGCACGACGAGTACGGCCTGGTGGGCGTCACGGTCGAGCGCTTCGACGGCGGCGAGCCGCTCGAGGTCGCTGAGATCGTCGTTCCCCGCGACGAGATCTTCCTGGTGGATGCGAGCGGCCCGCGCGGCGACGCGGCCCGCAGGCATCGCACGATGCCCCAGCACCTTGCCGTGAAGATGGGGCCGTACAGGGTTCGCGGATACTTCCACGCCCTGCCTGGGGCCGACCCGGTCGTGGCCCTCCGCCGGCGCAAGGCCATGGTGCCGCTCACCAACGCTCGGATCGAGTACACGATCCGCGGGCAGCGCCGGGAGACACGGGTCGACACGGTGATCGTGAACCGTGAACAGATCGACTGGGTCGAAGCGGTGATGCCGACCCAGATCGAGTTTCCGGAAGGCCCCAAGCGCCTGGTCACCAGGCCCGCCCGACCAGCTCCCGCGCGGGGCTGACCACCGCGCGTCGACGGGCCCGGGATGTCCTGCACGATCACGGCGAGGCGCGGCCCCGACATCACGCCGCCGGTGCATCGATGCCCCGCCGGACTTTCGGGTCATGCCCTGGCTGGGACCTCGCCGACAGGCTCGGTGCCAGTGGTCACCGGTGTCCGCCCGACGGTACTTGTGGGCGGCTGTACAACCGGTCGGACAGCCCTGACGATCGGCCCATGATCGAGAGTCTCGGACGTCGCCTTCGCGTCGTCTTCGGCCGCTCCGCCCCTGCCGATCCTGTCGAAGAGCGGCCCCGCGACGTGGCGCGAGCGATGCAGCAGGTCGAATTCGTGGCCTATGGTGAGGACTGCCTATTGTCGGGCGTGGTCCGGATGCAGGCCGACCGGCTGACCGACATGCTCAATGATCACGACGAGTACCTCCTCGTCGACGTCCTCGTCGAGGGTCTGGCCGACGAGCACGCCGTTGAGCTGACCGAGGTTCTCGTCCATCGCGACGAGCTGCTGCTGGTCCACGCCGCGGGGCCGCGTGGTAACCAGGATCGCCGGCATCGGACGCGCTCCCACCCGGTGGCCATCCAGGTGGGTCCATACCACGTCCGCGGGTATCTCCATGCGCTTCCCGGCGCCGATCCCGTCCAGGCAATCAGGCGGCGCAAGCCGATGGTGCCGCTGACGGATGCGTGGATTGAATTCCCGTCTCCCGCCGGCCGCCAGCGTCGACGGGTCGGGACGGTGGTCGTGAACCGCGAGCAGATCGATTGGATTGTGCCGGCGGTGGACGACGAGGTTGAGATGCCCGACCTGCCGCTCAGCTTCGACAGGGGACCACTGCTGAAGGACTTCACGGGAGCCCTGTTCGAGGGGCTGTAGCCCGGCCGCGTCATCCGGCTGCGGATACCATCCGGATGCCATGCCACCCCACAGCTTCGGCACCGCCTCCGGACGCCCGGCTCCCGGCCCGCTGGCTGGCCTGCTCATCGTCGACTGCTCCACGGTGCTCGCGGGGCCCTACTGCACGATGTTGCTCGGTGATCTCGGCGCGGACGTCATCAAGATCGAACCGCCCGAGGGCGACGCGACACGCGGCTGGGGCCCGCCGTGGGTCGGCTCGGAGGTTGCTGGGACCCGAACCGCGGCGTACTACCTGGCGGTCAACCGCAACAAGCGCAGTCTCCGCCTCGACCTCAAGACGGTGGATGGTGCGGCGGTCCTGCGGCGGCTGCTCGAGCGTGGCGACGTGTTGGTGGAGAACTTCCGGGTGGGTGGGTTTGGCCGGCTCGGCTTCGACGACGATATGCTGCGGCGCCTGAATCCAGCGCTCGTCCACCTCGCCGTCTCCGGCTACGGACCGGACGGCCCGGCGGCCGAGCGGCCCGGCTACGACTTCGTGATCCAGGCGGTGAGCGGCCTGATGTCGATCACCGGCTCCCCGGACGCCGAAGGCGGGGGACCGACCAAGGTCGGCGTGGCGATCAGCGACGTCGTGACCGGGATGCTCGGGGCGGTCAGCATCCTGGCGGCCCTGCTTGGCCGGGAACGCGGCGTCGGGCCGGCGGAGCACCGAGGCCAGCGGATCGACATCTCGCTGCTCGGCGCCACCCTGGCGAGCCTGGTCAACCAGGCGCAGAACGCATTCGTCGCGGGCACGGTGCCGGAGCGGCTTGGCAATGCCCACCCCAACATCGTCCCGTATGAGACCTTCGATACGGAGGATAGCCCGATCGCGGTGGCCGCTGGATCGGAGCGGCAGTGGCTGCGGCTCTGCGACGTCCTCGGGGCGCCGGAGTTGTCGGCCGATCCACGCTTCGTGACCAACGGCGACCGGGTCGTGCGCCGCGCTGAGCTGCGCCCGATCCTCGCGGCTCGCTTCCAGGGCCGTGGCGCCGCAGCCTGGCTGGCGGCGCTGGACGCGGCCGGCGTCCCGTCCGGCCCGATCAACGACATCGTCGCGGCCTTCGCCTCACCGGAAGCCGAGGCCCTCTCGATGACCGTGGAACAGGAGCACCCGGCCTGGGGTGCCATTCGCCAGGTCGGCATCCCGTTCCGGCTGTCCGAGACGCCGGCGTCCATCCGCACGCCGCCACCGGCGCTCGGCGAGCAGACC